>NZ_JAEQDD010000074.1:0-24816 GCF_020737885.1 Microcoleus sp. PH2017_34_RAT_O_A
GGTTTGGTAGTTTTTCTCATTGTCAAATACCTGGAAAGTAGACCACTCATATTTATCAATGCACTATTTTGTGATTTTGTCAATGCGTAAGTCCTAGAATTTTGAACCAAGTAATCTTGGATTTTGAACGAATCTTTGAAAACTTACCAGAAAAAGCTCAGAATAAATCAAAATTAGTAGAAGAAGTCTTAGAATTATTAATAATTTTTTCTATTGAAATTTCTTGTGCCAGACTTCACCCCCAAGAAATTAGTCAAATAGATCAGAAGTTAGCTGAAGAAATGATGTCAGAGACAAGGCGCAATAATCATAGTATTTTAACAGAAAAAAATAATGCCAATACTGAACATACTGAACATAAAGATTCTATATTCAAAAAGTATCAAAAGCTTTATAACTCCTATTACTTTAGTGGATTACGAGCTTTTTCTGGAGTGTACCCAAGCTTATTATGGTGGGAAGCTTTTTTTGACAAAGGTCTGATCGATCGGAAAAATTTAGAAGAATCACTGCCAAATTCCAAATTTTTCCAAGAGGAAAACGCACCCAATTGGATGAAATTGTTGCGTTATTCTATGCTTACTGATGAAGAATTCGATAAAACACTTGATCTAGTTAAATCAGAGTATCTGAATAGGGTTTTTGAAGATATCGGAATAATCAAGCATATTACCGGATTATTCTTACTATTTTCTGATATTAAGGTATACGACAAGGACAAAAAATCTATTATTGATGAAGCTAAAGAATATATTGATCAACTAAAGAATTCTGGCAGGCTAGATACAGAGTATCGTTCTAATCCATTCGGAGATGTTTATATGAGTATTGAATTTAACAGTAAAGACGATCCAGGCTTTAAAGAATTTGATAATTATATTAAGCAATGTCAAGAAGAGGTAAGGATTCAAAATATACCCAATGAAGCTAAAAAGATACTAGATATGATGCAAAATAACATCGCTATGTTTCAACATACAATATTTTTTAATGCTGGCAGCAATTTCGATAGTTTAGGGCAAAAATCTTATTATGATTATCCCATCTTGAAATATTTACCTCCCGAAGATTTTATGAAAACATTTTTGATATTGCCTTATCAGGATATGGGCTATATTTTTTATTGTCTAAGAAACAGATATAGCAGCCCAAATTTTGCGAAAAATTTAGTTGATGAGCTAGATTTTTTGAAGAAGATTCAAAGTTTATTACTAGCAGAAATTTCTCAAAAAATAGGAAAAATTAGCGGATACTTATTAAGTTCTCTCAATAAAGAATACTTAGAAGGAATTATTAGTAATCTCGAACAAGTAGAACAACCTCTTTAAGGGTGTTGACTCTGCGCCGTCTGTCACCCGCCCATCAAAAAAAAACCAGACTTTTGATACTCGTCAATCTGGTTATCAGTATGGCAAGTCGAGCTTTTTCAACTTACGAAAGTGGCTTGAATCCACTTTTTGATTTTATTGGCAGTAGCACGTTGTTAGTTGTTTTGTTTCATTCACCGTAAATCTCTTTCAATACAACTGCCAATCCCGCATCTAGGTCTTGCAGCGCTTCATCTAGGCTCTCATAGCTATCTTTTCCGAACCACAGCATCCCACCACAATCGCTCGCTCGCACAAAAGATGTTAAAGGACTCTCTGCCTGATCGCCGATTTCAATCCAGCCTTCATGTTCGTATACCCAACGAGCTATGTTGGGGTACATCTGTTCCAACGAAAATTTCATCTGAACTCGCTTACTCCCGGTGTCTGCGTCTTCATTATAATACAAGACCTTAAACCCAATTAAATTTCAATTCTAATGAAACGCAGTATATCAAGGAATGGGTTGCTATTCAAAAAATAGAGTTGGTTAGTCCAGGGTTGTATTAGTTTTTGTTGCAAACTTCTTTGATAAGTTGATACTCCGCATCATATCTTGGCGTAAATGAAGTTTGCCACCATGCTCCTGCTTTTTTGACAGCACCTTGTTGGTTGGTCAAAATGTAGTTAGTAGGACGAATCATCGAGGTTGGACAGTAAACTCTAAAATCTGCTTTCAATCTATCTCCATCAGAATAAACTAAAGTCGTTGAAGCAAGATATAATTCTGGCAGATCAAGCAGTTTAACCGAAATTGAAGAAGATGGAATAGGAGTTGGCTTAGGTAAAGTTACTGCTGGTGTAGGTGGATAAATTGGTAATGGTTGTGGTGGAGTTTGTGTCGGTGGATAATTTGGCGATGGTTGAGGTTGAAATGTAACAGTCGGAGATGAAGGAATTAGTGATGGTTGAGGTTGAGCTGTAACTATTGGAGATGGAGGAATTGGTGAAGGTTGAGGTTGAGCTGTAACAGTTGATGATTTAGGAATTGGTGATGGTTGTACAGGTTGTATAACATTTGGTGATTTAGGAGTAACTGGAGTTTTGGGAGTAGGAGATTCTTGTACTTGTGAAGGAGACTTAGAAGGCTGTGGTGATGCAACTATTGATGGAGTTTGGGCAATTGGAGTCGGTGATGGATTAGAACTAGCCGATTGTTCAGATGGTTTGGTTATCCAAAATCCTGCAATAATAGCCGTCGCAATGAAACTACCAAGCAACAAAGTTTGTTGGATATTCCCTAGTTTAGATGGAGCTGCGGAAATAACTGTTGGTTGTTGCTGAATATGCTCAGGAATATCTGCGATGGTAGGACGGATAATTTGATGAACCTGAGATGTTTGAGATTGCAATGCTTGCAGCATTTCCTGTGCTGTAGCGTATCGATCGCAACTATGAGCAGAAATTGCTTTATCTAAAATAACTGCTAAGGTAGGGCTAACTTGGGGAGCATATTGCTTCCAAAGAATTTCACCTGTGTAGTTATTAGTTTCTATATCCTGTGGCTGTTTGCCTGTTAGTAAATAAATAGCGGTTAATCCAGTAGCGAATAGGTCACTGCTATAAACTGGTCGTCCGGCTGCTTGTTCGGAAGACATAAACCCACGAGTGCCGATCGCAATTGAAGTCTGCGGACTTCCTGAAGAACTCATGGTAGTAGCTATGGCTTCTTTGACAGCACCAAAATCTATCAACACAGGCTTTTGGTCGGATTGTCTAATAATTATATTGTCTGGTTTAATATCCCGATGAATAATCCGTTTTTGATGAACGTAATCTAAAATCGGTAAAAAATTAACTAGAAAGTCTCTGACATAACTTTCGCTGAAACTGGATTCTGACTGGATTGTATTTGTGAGAGTCATGCCCTCTATTAGTTCTTGAACCAGATAGAAGTCATTATTTTCTTCAAAATAAGCATAGAGTGTCGGAATGCGATCGCTGTGGCTACCCAAATCTTCCAAAATAGCGGCTTCCCGTTGAAAGCGCTCTTTGATTAGTGGATAGATTTGCGGATGGTGAGAAACTGGGTGTAGCTTTTTAACTACACACCGCCGTCCTGATGGCATTTGGGTATCTTCTGCGAGGAAGGTTTCCCCAAACCCGCCAGAACCCATAGATTTTAAAACTTGATACCGATGATTTAATAGCATAGTTAAAGTCTAAAATATTGTTTTACGACATACAGCATTAAAGTCAAGCTAGTTAAAATATTCCGCTGTAAATCAACTATGTTCCGGGAACCGAGTCTGATATTCAGCTTACTTGATTTGAGAATCAGATTTGCGTTACGATCGCCCGAACCTTTCCGCACCCACCTGTACCCGTGAGGTAGCGTGTTTCCTTACTGCATCAGCCCCCTGGCGCTAAGCAATACCCAGCCAAATACAGTAATGCAGTAATGCAGTAGAACCTTGGGATGACCGCAAACAGAGAGAATATTGGTCTACCGTTGGCTGACGGGGTGAGTTTTGCCGATATCAGCTTCTGGTTGCGACTGACCCAGCCTCAGAAACAGCTATGATTTGGTTCACTTTCCTTTGTACAAGCTTCACCACAACAGAACCATAATCAGGTAAAAAGATTTAAAAAAAGGAAACTTCCTGAAACTGAGGATATAGAACGTTATTTGTAATATGGCAATAATTTTGGTCTAGGATTTAAATTGGAACAGAGAGGCAAAATGAACAAAGGGCGAGCGATTTTTAGTTTAATAGTAAGTTTGGCTGTTGTTGGTGCTAACTCTGGGCCAGTCTTTGCAGGGCTACAACAAGACAGTACAATGGCACCAAACCAAATAGCTCAGCGACAGCGTAATTGCAGCAGTCCTCAACAAAGTAACGCAGAGTACAAAGAGTGTATGCAATTAAGGTATGAAGCCGCAGATAAGCGCCTTAATCAGGTTTATCAACAACTGCTTCCTAAATTAAGTCGTAAACAGCGATCGGTACTTTATCAAGAACAGATAAAATGGATTAAGTCGCGGGACAAAAACTGCGAATCAGAAGTTTATGACAATCGCGGTGGTTCCGGTTATCGAGGTTTTCTCAATGAATGCTTGGAACGCAAGACCAAACAACGCACCGCTGAATTAGAGAATTATTTAAGAAAGAGATAAGAAAGAGATAAGAAATAGGAAGGATAGTTTATGAAAAAGCAATCGATTTTAGGAATTCTGCTCAGTTGTGCCGTGTTGGGAGCTTGCTATCTCACCAAACCCCAAACTGTAAATGCTGCACCTGCGTCTATATTTACACCCATTATCCGGGATATTAAGAATCAAATTCCGAGAGGATGGCTAATGCGCTTGCCTTCAAGTGTTAATATCAGCAACACTAAACTTTATCCGCAAGTCATTACAACCATTCCTGGAGAGTTTGCATTATTTCTGAATTCAGAGCCAAATTGCAATGCTAGATTCTGTTATTTTGGAGTTATTGCAGTAGCCCAAAATTCTAAATATGCTGATAATTTGCGTTCCAAGCATATCTTTTCTAAGACATTCTTCCAAAGAGTTAAGGCAATTAGACAACGCAGTTCTCAAACTAGGACTGAATCAGAATACACACTATTAAATAGCTCAGAAATGGCAGTGATAGAGAGAACGTCTATCACCTTAAAGCCAGGAATTCAGGGTGTTTTTATTGCTCAAAATGGCGGAGGGGTTTCAACTCCACCTTCTTTACACGTTCTTTGGAAACAAGATGGTTTGAATTATCGAGCAACTATAAAAGGTGGATTCGATTACGACCGGAGTGTTGTGATCCAAAGTCAGAAGTCAGCATTAATTGATCTAGCTATTTCGATGGCTAAAGAGTCTCCGATTAAAAGTGCTAACTAATTTTTTTTAATAGGAAGAACTATGAGTCTCCGTCCCCGTTTACTAACAGGCGGTACTCTCGTTTTTGGCGATCCGAATAAAAATCAGGAGTTATTGTGAAGATTGTACTCGCAAAAATATTAGAACACAAGGAAGCTTACGCCAACTTGCCGCTATTTCAATATACGCGGGATGCAAGCTTATCTGAAGAACAGCGGCTGTCTTTTTACCCGTGTATGGCGCATTTTATTCTGAGTTTTGGCGATATCAACAAATATATGCTGCGCTCCGAGCCTGCAAGCGATGAGTACCAACAGCGGGTGAACATTCATACCTATGAAGACGACCACCATTGGCTTTGGTACCTTGAAGACTTTGCAAAACTCGGTTTTGACAATCCCTGCGCTCCAACGAAGCTCATGCGTTTTTTGTGGAGCGACGAGACACGCCAAAATCGAATTCTAACTTACCGCCTAGCTGCTCTCATTTCTACAGCAAGTGCTGTAGAACGACTTGCCATAATTGAGGCGATTGAAGAAACTGGAAATGTTCTTTTCAGTACCGTGCTGGATCTAGCAAAAGCCATTGAGTTGCGCCGCAATATCGAACTGCGATACTGTGGGGCATTTCACTTTAACCTAGAGTCAGGTCATTTGGTTGGAAGCGATCGCATTGATATTTCAGAAATTTGCCTGGATGGTGCGACCCAAGCCCGCTGTCTGGATCTCGTCGATGAAGTCTTTGCGTTATTTGAGTCGTGGACTCACGAACTCCTCAGCTATGCGAAAGAACATTCCTTAGCCATGCAAAAGGACACTCCTTTTCCAGGTTAATTCGATCGCCTGCGATCGCATTTTTCTCAACGTTATCGGTAATATCGTTTACGAAAGCTCGGAGTTTGGTTGTGTTCTCAATTCAGATTCAGATTCCAAGTCGTAACTCCTTCGCTAGAATCAGTGCTCATTGACACGTCTTGAGTCCAACTGGCGATGTAAGTCCAGTCTGAATCTTCTAGCCAAGCCAGAGTATCAAAGCTAGTGGCTCGTTCGCGAATAAATCTAACATACAAATCAACGTTATCTTTAATCCACATATCATCCCCACGTATTTTTAACTGGATTTTGAGATGACCGTTCAGTCCATTCGAGAATTCAAAACTGTACCCAGGATATGGCATCGGAATCTGTCCAATACCAGGTGGCAATTCAGGTGTCTTATCATTCCTCCGTGGCAGCTTTGTTGGCCCGATGTAATCGTAGTTTCGGATTGCACCGCGTTCGAGGTCGTTTTCAGTTGGATAATCCAAGTTTAGTACGCGAAGTTCGGTGCCATCTCTCAAGATTATCGCCTGTACCAAACTATCGGTTCCTGCGAAAGGTGCATCCTTTGTTTCCACAATTAGTCTAATTGAACCTATCCACATACAAAACACTCCGTATTCAATAATGTTCGTTTATATTCTTTTCAATACCTATGTCAAATATTAAGGAAATTCTCACAAAACTTAATATGCTATTCCCCTCACTATTACATACCGCCTAACTAAATGTTGACCCGAAGAAAGCGGTACAAAGACATATTTATTCCGATCAAACTCAGCACTTGTATTCTCAACCAAACATATCAATAAACCGGAGTGCGATCGCCCTCTCCTAACTTGCCTACTCCTGAGCCACCGCATTAAGAAATACCCCAAACCAATGCAGCAATGCAACAAATGTGCCAGACTTTCAAGCGTCAGGTCGGGTATACACCAAGCATGAAGATTGAAGGTCACGGGCAAGCGAAAATCCTCACCCAAGCGGAAATCGAACTGTTGTTTAACGAGGGTTTGCAGACTCATCGCGATCGCACGCTTTTCGGGGTTTGTCTCTACACCGCTTGCCGCGTGGCGGAAGCTTGTTCGCTGGAAGTCGTCGATATATACACTGCGAAGGGCAATGTTCGACCCACAATCAACTTCCGCAAACACAACACCAAGGGCAAACTCCAAACCCGCACGATTCCCGTAATTGAGGACTTGCGATCGCTCCTGACAGCTTGGAAACCCAATATCGGCAAAACTTACCTGTTTCCGGGCCGCCACCGCTGCCATCATTGGCATCACCTGCACTCAAACTCGGCGGATCGGATTTTGAGGGAAGCTTTCGAGCGAGTTGGCATCGAGGGCGCATCCACCCACAGCTTCAGGAGAACCGCCCTGACTCAGATGAGCAACAGCGGTATCCCCTTGCGGGTGATTCAAGAAATCAGCGGCCACCGCAACCTCGAACAATTGCAGCGGTATTTGGAGGTAGAGCCGGAGCAAGTGCTCGGGGCGATCGCCAGTCTTTCGATGCTTTCCTACGCGGGAAAAACAGCATATCCTCACGTACAGGATGAATTGACTGCCGCGCCGTCCGCACCATTGCCCCCATCGCAACTGTCACACACCCCCGAAGGCGGATCGTCCCCTAAAGAAATCCTCGAATAACAGCCGGTTGGCATGAGGCGATCGCCCTGCTTTCACACCGCACGCAGGCGCTCTCAACTCAAGTTTGTTACAATTCTCATTCTCAGAGCGGGTGCACCTACAAAAACCTGCTTAAAGGAGAATTCTAGGGCGATGTGGCTAAAATACGGTGTTGCTCCCGGTGGCGAACTGGCGGGCATCGATGAAGTTGCGCGGGGAAAAACTCACCTCGCTTGTCTCTACTGTGGTGGCGGATTGACAGCGAAAAATGCGGTGAAAGAACATCACTTCGCGCATACTCTTGAGACTTGCAAGCCCGTGTCGCAGCGGATTAAGACCAAAGCTTTCCCCGCGCTGCCGCTTTACGATAATTTCACCATTCAGCTTAAGGGTGATGAACTCGAACAGTTGAAGGTGCTGTGGAAGTGCGATTCGTTGATTAGTGAATCTCGGTAATCAATCCGTAAATAACTAATCCAGTGAAACTTGACCCCTAGGTTGAGCACTGAACTCTCAGATTGATGAAGGTGCAAGTCCTTCCCGCAAGATTCATGCGTGACTCCTTATCTGCTCACACCGACCAAGCTCAATTCTTGGAGAGTGAAGCTCTTAACTGGGCACAATCAGACGGCTGTTATGGGCTGACACTGGTGCTAACAGGGAGTTCCAGGGCGTGAAACCGAGCCTAAAAAAGTAACTTACACTTAGGCAGGGCATAACTTAAAAAAACCCTGACCTCATCAGAGCTAAAGCCCGACGCATCATTTCCACAATAGCGTCCAGAATCTTGGGTTTCTGATAGTTAAATTGGCTACACCTAACGGAACAATCAATCATCTGAGGGAACGAATAAAAACGACTTGAGAGTCATGGATACGTCGATTTCCATGTAGGTAAGATGAGATACGGAACTCTCTCAAGACGGGTAGGATGCGAAGTAATTTTCGCAAGGTATTCAGAAAACACTTAATGGAGCAGAGCATGATTAGGCACAGTAGCAATACCAGTGAATCTTGGAAGAATCTACCGTGGAAGAAATTCCGCAAAGATTTATTTCGCCTACAAAAAAGAGTGTTCAAAGCGATTCAAGCAGGAAACAAGCGGAAAGCGCAGTCTCTACAAAGACTTATTCTGAAATCCAAAGCTGCAAGATTTCTAGCAATTCGACAAGTAACACAGCTAAACGCTGGCAAGAAAACAGCAGGTGTTGACGGTGTAAAATCTCTCGACTTTACAGGACGTTTCGACCTAGAAACAATACTCAAAGAGTCGGCAGGTAACTGGCATCATCAAGGACTACGGGAAATCCCAATCCCTAAAAAGGACGGGACAACCAGAATGCTGAAAATCCCAACTATCGCGGATAGAACTTGGCAATGTCTCGCCAAATACGCCTTAGAACCAGCTTGCGCGTTGCAACATTCCATGCTTACAGCTACGGGTTCAGAGCCGGACGCTCCGCGCACGATGCACAGAAAATCCTGTTCAACAATCTAAGAAGCTACTGTAATGGAATGGAAAAACGAGTGATCGAACTCGACATAGAAAAATGCTTCGACAGGATTAGTCACACCACCATAATGGACAACTTAATTGCGCCCAAAGGTATCAAGCTCGGAATCTTCCGATGCCTAAAAGCTGGGGTCAACCCCGATTTCCCGGAACAAGGAACTCCTCAAGGTGGGGTGGTGAGTCCCCTATTAGCCAACATCGCTCTTAACGGGATTGAAAGTATTCACAGATACCATAAGGATGGATTTAGAATAACTGGCAAAACCCCAGCGTCAAACATTGTCGAAACATCAATCCGTTATGCGGATGATATGGTGATAATGCTTAGACCTCAAGACGATGCAGTCAAAATACTTGCCGAAATTGATAATTTTTTAGCAGCAAGAGGAATGATGGTAAGTGCTAAGAAGACCAAGATTACCGCTACGACAGATGGATTCGACTTTCTCGGCTGGCACTTCAAAGTGTTAAGCGACGGAAGATTTAAAAGCTACCCCTCAGTGGATAATTTTAAAAAGTTCCGTTTGAAGGTAAAGAACATCGTTAATTGCTCGAATTATGGTTCTCAGGTAAAAGCCGAAAAGCTAGCACCAATAGTTAGAGGATGGAGAAATTACCATAGGTTCTGTGATATGTCAGGAGCAAGGTTTTCACTTTGGTTCTTAAATCACAGAACATACACGGTATTTAACAAGGAATCCAAAAATACCAGAGAATCAAGCGTTAAGCTTGTTAAGAAGGCATTTCCAACGGTTCCTTACTCCGAAAACAAACACATCTCCGTCAAAGGGGATAAATCGCCCTATGACGGAGATTTAACTTATTGGAGCGAACGCAATAGTAAGTTATACGATGATTTGACCTCTAAAGCCCTTAAAAAGCAAAACCATTCATGCGGTCATTGTGGGATGAAATTTATGAGCGACGAGCGAGTAAATCTACATCACATCGACGAGAATCATGATAACTGGAAACCTAAAAATCTTCTAGCAATCCACGAATCCTGTCATGACTACTCACACATGAGCAAAAGGGTCACTCCCTAAGAATATCGGGAGCTGGATGCACGGAAACGGGCACGTCCAGTTCTAACTGAGAGGTGCTGGGGATAATACCCCACATCGACTCAAACAGAGTACGGCGCACAGGGCTACGCCATTCCCAAAGACTTGGTAAACTTTCGGTGGCAGTTGAAGGGATTGCTGGAGTCAGAGGGCGATCGCTCTTGTCAATTCACTCACCTCGGCCTGATCCCTGTTGGCGCTCTTCCCCTGGCGTTGTTCAACCAAGTCCAAGAACCCTTGCTGCTGTCAGAGTTAGTTAAGTTGGAGCAATCAGCAGAGATTGCCGAAGCTGCGGGGTTATCTTGCTTTGATGAACGCTTGGCTGATTTGCAGATTTATCGATCGCAGCTTCGTCGGATTTTGGTGAACTCGCTCTATTTTTTAGAGGTGAAAGCGGACGACCACTGTTTCTATAAAATTGGGGTGACAACTCGATCGATCGAGGAACGCATCGCCGAAGTGCAGAGGGATGTAAGGGCGCATTACTCGGATGTGGTTGTCAACTTGCTGGGACTTTGGGAACGCCGGGGGAATGTGGAGCTGTACTTCAAACACCGCTACAAAGCGTTTAACTACCGCATTGGTAAGCTGACGGAATATTTTGCGTTTCCTGATGTCAAGGTCGTGCTGAATGATTTGTACGGGATGGAACCCAAAGTGCTGAGTGAGGTTGAGTTGGAGGCGATCGCTGGGAACACGGTTACAGTTGAGTCTGTCAATATTGACGTACAGTAGCGCGGAGTGAATGATGTTTAAGGTTACTTCCTGGATGGGTTACTCGTTGAGTCTGGCGGTTTTAGCAGCGAGTGTGGCGGTTGTGGGGATAGAGAGAACGATCGCTTCAACATTCTCCATCAAAGACATTGCTTCACAGATTGCCAAGAAAACGGATCTTCCTATTTTATTGCCATCAGAAGATGTAATTCAAAAGTATGAATCCAATGCTAATTATGCCTATGTTGATACATCGCATTCTGACAAAAGTGAATATACCGTTAGTTTTAATAATGCTCCTGGGAATCCGGGTAATGCAGCTCTTCGCTTTTCAATCAAAGCAAAGAAAGATGGCAATATAGAAAAAACATCACCTGACCCCAAAGCTAAGTTTAAAGATATTCAATTAATCAACGGTTCTAATGCGTTACTAATTCAACAGTGCGGTGCCGCTTGTTGGTCGCGGTTGCAGTGGAAGCGAAATGGCGTATTGTACGAAGTTTGGTCAAAGGCACGCACACCTGAAGCTGCAATAGCGATCTCGAATTCTGCAATTAAAGTAGGCGACCGTAGACTCAAATAAGTGTTCAACCTCAGTTCTGAGAAACCCGAACCACACCCTAACAGTTCCCCATGCCCAAGTTCCCCGAATACACGCCTAAATTCCTTCATAAATAATTAGCCGATGAATATCCATACCTTCTTGAGCCAAACCGAACGCCAACGGGTGAGCGATGGAGCCGTTTTACCCATCTTGAACGGTTGCGAATCCTCTATGAGGCAATTGGTGCTGCTCTTGCCACAATTGGGAGATTTCGACAGCCTTGAATATGCTTGGTGGCTGCGGCGGAACGCTCAACGGCTTGAATCCCTTGGGATAGCAATTCGAGCTGTGGGAATTGGCGATCGCTCATCGGGTCAGCAATTCTGTGGTTATACAGGATTTCCTAGTGACTGTTTGTTTGTAGATCCCACTGGCCAACTGCACCAAAAACTTGACTTGTATCCAGGTTTATCCTTAAAAATACCTGGTTTATCGGCCGCTACGAATGCTTACCTCAATCTATTGTTCATGTGTGCGGGAATTGGTAGCCCCGGCACTTTGGCAGAAGTATTTCGAGGATATCGTGGCGACGCCAGAGCACCTCAATTAATTGATGATGACGAAGTTATCCAGGCTTTCCCTCTTCCACCCCTCAAAGGCTCCACCTTCCGCTGGGCAGGTGGCAAAGGTTTCCAGCGTCCGTTTGAATTGGCAACTTTGCGACTGCGGAATATGACAGAAGTGCTGAGTAATTGGAAAACCTATGTTCCCAATGCGGCTTACCTCACTCAACGAGGCGCAACTTTCTTGTTTGATGCTCAGAGGGATTTAATTTACGAGCATCGAGATCGCGCCATCCTTGGTTTCGCTGCTGATATGAGCAATCCCCTGATATTTCTATCAGAAATGACGGCTGATGGAGACTCACTTGGACATGGCGGCGATATGCACTAACTAACACATTTATGGTGGGGGGCTTGGAGAAGCAAACTATACCCTGTACTGCGAAGTAGTTTGAACTTGCGTCTTCAAATACTAAGAGACAAAGGTATCCTTGATGCGGGTAAAGCAGCGGTGTATCGAGACGAGTGCGATCGCTCCCAACACCCAGTTCTGAGAAGCTAAACTCAACCAAACCCCCAACTCGCCCGCCATGCCCAAAGTCCCCGTTTTACGCCGTGTTTTCAACAGCCAAGGCCCTGAGTTTTAGTTGTTTTCTGGTAACTTTTAGAAGCCTGCACGGGAGCGTCAGCCGTCTCTTGACAATCAGCCGTCTCTTGATAGGGTTGGATCGATTTGCTCGTTACGGGAATCGGAGGATCTAATAAAAACGAAAAACGTGTCTTCAATCCGAAACTCTTCCGGTTGCTCGTTTTTAATCAAAGATTTTTTTGATTGCGAGCAAGTTAATAGCAGAGACAAAAGCCAGGTGTCTTCAATCAAAGGCTCTTCTGGTTGCTGGTTTTCAATCAAAGGCTCTTCCGGTTTCAGAACAAGCCGAACGGTGGCAAGACTAAACGACAATCTAATTATTTTATCAAATAAACGTCACTGCCTGCGAATTGAAACAACCAATTTCGCTCGATCATCTTTCATTGGGTTCTATTTTCTGAGAACTGCTTCTAATACCGTATCTTATCAAGGTTTGCTGTTCTTACCTATTACCTTCAAAGTCACTCTTATTTAATGAATTTTTAAACCGCAATATCCTCACTTAGTTGCCAGAAATTAATCATACTTTAAAATTATTAAAATACTGTACGTTTTGGTTTAAAAATTTTGGAAATTTTTAGGTTTGCGCCCTAAAAAAAGTGAAGAGGCGTGTCTATTGACCGCATCTTCACATCTTTAACAAATCACCTCAACTTCAATCAGGGAAGTACATCAATCTAGATGCTGGTCAATTAGGGCAATCAGTTGAGCGATCGCCTTCTGTTCTTCTAGAAGTAGTTCCTTAAGCTGGCGCATCTGCTCTTGGTTGGGCGGACGGTGTACCAAATCATCAACGAAGTCAAGGATTGGAGACTTTCTCAAAGGTCTACCCAAGGCAGCTTCATCTCGCAAGCGCTTGGTTCGCTCTAGCTTAAACCGTTGCAATCGGTTTTTCTGCTGACGGCGTGCGATAAGCCCGTCAAGTCTTTGACATTCGTTCCCAGTCTTCCTCGTCTCCATATATGTCTTTCACCTGTTGTTTCAACTCGGTTATCTGCTCGGTAAGACTTGCCACCTGGTCTTCAATGGCGTCTGTTTTATCTTCCTGGATTTCCAGAGAAATCTCCAGAGATTCGACGTATTCTGTTAACTTTTGTATTGGATCGGGCTGGGGCGTGTCGCCGTTAGGCCCGTTGCCATTGCCGTTGGTCATGGTCATTCCTCACTGGTATCTAATGGAAGAAACTGGCGATCGCTTTTGATACAGATAAAACTATCGCCAGCATTGCCGAAGAAGTTGTTACCAAATTGCTACCAAGTTTCATGCCAATTAGTTAGTTGGACTCAATGGGATTCGCTTAGTAACAATGCTCATAAATTCACCCTCACTAGGAGCAGGCATAAGGAAACTCCATTCGCTGATATGAGCGAACTGTAGTCTGTAAAGCCAGCGAATCGTGTATGTCACCCCATAGCTCGATCCAAAAACCATTATCCTTACTCGTTCATAGCCATCAGAGTGAGCTGGCAAACTGTTCACACCCCTGATGACCGACGGTAAAGTATCGTCTGGACTAGGCACAAAATCCAGATTTTGCGAATAAACCAATTGCGGCGTGAAACTTGGCGGCGTTACCAACCCAACATCAAAGTTTGTTGTCATAATTCAAGCCTCCTACTCGTTCTAGGGGATTAGTCGTGTGGGGGATGTTCCAGATATTCTTTCTTGGCGTGATTAGTTGTAGGTTGCATAATTGCCCTATAAAAAAACTCAACCCATTAACCGGACTAAAAGAGAAATTTGAGATGGCATCTTCTATCAACTCAAGAATTAATCGTCCCTCCCATCGCCCGGTGTTGGTGCTGTCGGTTCGGTAGGTGCGTTGGATTCGCTCACTATTCGCCAACACAGCGCACTTGCTAGTTCGTTTTGTTCGACACGACTAAGAACTCGCACGGTAGGAAACCAACGCTGCAAATGGGATAAGTCGTTGTTGACGCTCCCCGAATACGCTTTGAACGGGTCGCTCTCCAAACAGACGAAGGTTCGCAAAACATAGAGTTCATCCGAGTTGAGCCCATCCAATCGATTGATTAAGGATTCCAGGGAATATTTCCTGGGCGCCATATAGGGAACCACGGCTTGTTCCGCTAGTTCCCACCAATTCATCATGTTGTCTCGTTCGGTGGAATACAGAATCTCTGACTTGCGGACGCACACGTAAATCGGTTGTCCGTCTTCTTGGATTGGCTTGTCCTGATCATCCAATAGCCGACCTGTGAGGGTTTCAGAACGAACATCCGTTACTTCGATGCGTCCCATTGTGGTGCTGACGCAAGGGTTGGGTATTTCGACAAAGCTGGGTTGGGCTGGCGATGGCTGCCCGTAATCTGCGAACATAGAGGAAATCTCCATTTATTTGTGAGTGCCAAACCCCGCCCCAGAAGATTGCGAGTCAGAGGGGGCGGGGTTTGGTTTGTTTCTTTGTATGCCCGCTAACGCCAATCTGCGAAAGTTTTGCGAGCATTCGGTTCAAGGCGCTTTCAAGTTAGTTTTGGACAACAAAAGGGGTAGTTTTATGGATGACCCTTTAACGCCAGCGCTGACTTTGGCGTGCATAAATGTATAGTAACAACAGGTAAGGTACTTGTCAATCCCTACATTACCATTGAATATGTGGAGTCCCGCAGACAAACTGAAACAACAGGTAAGGTACTTATCTAGTTTTAGTGTACCTAAATAGAAAGCAAGGTAGTACAGGGTAGAGTTTAAGAAAGTGACAACGTTCTTAACACTTGTATGCCCTCTGATAAACCTCGAATAACCCTTTACCTGGACCAGCAGGATATGGAGCACCTAGGGGCTTGGGCTGATAAGGAGTTTTTAACAGTACCCCAACTGACACGAGTGGTAGTTAAGCGAGCTATAGCGGAATACCTAAAACAAAACCCTTCTAATCCCCCAACCCCCAAACCGGACAGAACCCATGACTCACCAACAGAAACCGCCCCGCCAGCCACCAAAGCCAAGCGGGGCAATAAAAAGAAAACGACTGAGCAGTAAATGACACCGAAATTAACCGGCTTTCCCTGCTATCGCTGTCACTCTAAGCAATAGGTGCGAGTTTGAAATCTGACTCGAATTCTTCAAAACCACCGAACAGCCCGCAGCGACCAGACTAGACAAAAAAAAAGTCCGCAGTCTTTAGAAGAGACGGCCGACAATCAAATTAATAAAAAAATTCTAAGACCATCATAGTTCATATCTGCCATTACCGCAAACTTTACACCTTTGTAAATTAACAGCAGTGAAAGCAGGGCCGTCTCTTCTACATATAGCGGGTTTTTTCACAAAAACCAGTGAGCACCGCTATGAGTAGCGAGAGAGGATTTATGAACGTTGCACACCAAATTCAATCTACGCATCTTTCCCCCAAACACAAGTCCCACATTGAGAGCCGGGGACTGCTAAACGATTGGAGTTCCGTCAACTGCCGCACCGTATCTGCTGATGAAGCATCAGTATATTTGGGTTATACGGCGAAATCCGGCGGCATCCTATTTGTGGGCAAAACCACACAATTCCAATTCAGACCCGATAAACCTTGGAAATCCTCCGGCTGCAAAAAAGCACCCAAATATCGATCGCCCGTTGGTGAGTACGACGCATTTTTGCCCCAGCATCCCACCGATAAAGATTACTGGGACGCAGAAAAACTCAAAGAATCTTGCTACCACATCAACGACCATCCTTACCTCATCATCACAGAGGGAGCATTTAAGGCGATCGCGGGATGCAGCCACGATTTACCGACAATTGCCTTGATGGGCATCAGCATGGGGCTGACTGCCAAGAAGAGCGATTTGCAGAACAAGCGCTATCTCGTTCCCACATTAGAATTCTACGCTCGTGCTGGTTTTGGGTTCATCATTGGTTTTGATGCGGATGCAGCGACTAACCCAAACGTCATTTGGGAACAGCGAAAACTCGGCCACCAGTTGCTCAAATTTGGCGTTCCCGTCCGCAGCGTTACGGGACAATGGGAACCAGGCACTGAGGGAGAAACCAAAGGAATGGACGATTTCATTCAGAGAAAAGGAATAGAAGAATTTCGGCGGATGCTGGCCCGTTCCGTGCGGTTCGAGGACTGGGAAAGCTCGCTCAGCGACGGCAACAGCCCCCCCAAATTCTCCCTCAAACCGCCCGCACCGCAAGATCTCGGGGCCCAGTTTGCTGAAGATTTGCGCGACAGGCTCTGCTACTCTGAGGAACACAAATCTTGGATGAAATACGAACTCCAGCACCGGGGAGTTTGGGGCGCTGTTAGCGAAGATTACGTACTGAGCGCAATTCACGGGCTTTGCAAGACTCGGGGGACTGTGCCGAACAACGCCTACTGCGCCAACGTTCTGGGGGCGATGAAGCGGGAGCTGTACGAATTCCAGTGGGGCGAGCGACCCTCAAACGAACTGCTGCCCTTTGAGGATGGGGTGCTAGAAATCGACAACAACCAGTGGCACGAACACGCCCCCGGCTTCCGGCTAACTTGGTCGCTGCCACGCTCCTACAAAGGAAGCGCCGTTAACACTGGATGGGCAAAAATCAACGACTGGATGAATCAGGCAACCGACGGCAACCAGAACAAAAAAGAAATCCTGCTAGCCTTCATTGCGGCCAGCTTGCGCGGTATGTCTTCCTTGCAAAAATTCTTCATGCTGAATGGGCCTGGAGGAACCGGAAAAGGGCTTTACACCCGGCTAGCCACCATGATTGTCGGCGAACGAAATACTTGGATCGGGAACCTCGAAGACTTAACCAAAGCAGACAAAGTGGCGGAATTGCAAACGAAGCGGCTGGCCGTTTTTGACGACCAAGAAAAGTACACTGGCAACTTGTCAAATTTCAGGTCGCTGACGGGCGGGGGGCTCCTTAGCGGTCGCAAACTTTACCAAAACGCGGTCAGTTTCCGCTTTCCGGGGCTGGCCCTAATCACCGCAAATCAGCCGTGTTTCCCCGCCAGCGGTCTGTCTTGGTTGAAGCGCCGGATCGTGCAGGAGGAATTTCGGTACACCCCAGTCAAGCGCAACCGCCACCTCGAACGGGAGCTAGAGCCGGAGCTGAGCGCGTTCACCCAGTACCTGCTGACAATTCCAGTTGCCGAAATCGAGCGCATCTTGGGCCAGGAGGGTTGCGGTATCAACGGCACTTTCTGGGCAGATCGGGTGCGGGCCGACCCGATGGCATCGTGGGTCAACGACTGCCTCATACATGACCCAGCAGCCCAAACCGCGATCGGGGGCGATAAAGATGAATGGAAGGACGACGATTACAAGGCAGCCAAGTCCACACTATTCGGTTCTTACCACCACTACTGCCGCAGTGCCGGATACAGCGCCAAAGGTAAAAACAACTTCTCAGCAGACTTGGTAGAGCTTTGCCAGTTCGTCCTTGAATGGAAAGATGTTTTGAAAGATCGGACTGCTTCTGGCACGGTAATCAAAGGATTGCGGTTGCGGACGGATGCCGACACCAACATTGCCACCGTGGAAGATTTGTTATCTCAAAATGTAGACCTAGATCTGCATAATGTAGACCTAGGTCTGCATAATGCAGACCTGAATGTAGACCTAAAAGCTTTAACAGACAAGGCTTGTGTAGACTATGTAGACCTAAACCAAAAAGTTTTGGAAGAAATAGAAACTGAAATTTTACCGCCGATATCAGGTTCGATGCCGATATCAGGTTCGATGCCGATATCAGGTTCGATGCCGATATCAGGTTCGATGCCGATATCAGGTTCGATGCCGATATCAGGTTCGATCTCGCCAGCCACTGATTCAAACCTCAACAAAGATGATTCTGAGAAAGTTATCCCCTCTCAGGTCTACACGGCCAACACAAACCATACAGGCCAAAGTATTGAGCCTCTGGATGGTCTACATTCAGGTCTGCATTCAGGTCTGCATTCAGGTCTGCATTCAGGTCTACATTCAGATGACACGTCACCTTCTGAAGTTCCAATCCCGTCGCCAGAGTCAGAGCAAGCACCACTAATTGACTCGATCGACGCCGAACAGCAAATGGCAAAGCAAGTATCGATCGAAGCCACAGACAAATTTGAACCCGCCGTTAACCTAGAGTTAGTTGAACAGATAGTCGAGGGGGTGCTCCAAGCGATCGCAGAAAATGACCCCGCAGCGGCTAGGAAAGCTGTTGCACCTATAAAACGTGACCCGACAGGCGACCTCAAGACAGCAGTTAAAAATTCCTTGACTGATGAGGAAAATGCAGCTTTCAAGGTTTTGGTTGCCAAGCCACAAACCTCATCTGAGCCTGGTGCAGAGTCGGAGCCACAAACTCCATTCGATAGTTAGCAAATATTCCGTCGCATGGATCGCCCAATGGCTGACTACCGAGTTAGAGCATTTGGTATGCGATCGCATGGACGACTTTTTGCGCCGAGTCGATCGCCCAGACTAAAGCCAAATTCTGCCTCTGTTTTTAACCCACCTTATCCCAAGGGGCTAGTTTTACGCTGCCAATCCAAGAGAGCCGGTTACACTTGGCTTGCTTGGACAGATTTACCTCGGTTTTCCGGTTCTCCATTTGGGTCGAAAAAACTGAGATTTCCATACCCCCAACTATTCCGTAACTGAGAGCGTAAAAAACGGCGCAATGCGGAGTAAGTAAAGACGCGCAAGTTTTGTGTGTCCATGCCCCCCTGTAGTATTTGCCTGAATCTGGGTTTTTGGCAAGATTGGCTTCCTATTCAATGCAGGTTTTGACAATCTAAAAACCCTTGTAATCCTTATCCTGTATCAATTTTGGATAAATAGAATAAAATGGATATAAGTGTAACGTTCATAGACAAAAGTACAACATTCGCGGACAAAAATGAGATGAAACTGTACGAAAATGGATGAACTGCGAACGAATGTTGTCACATCAAGTTTGGTGTAATTTTAGTATTGGTAAATCTAGTTTGGTTGCAGTTTGGTATCGCTCGATTGCAGTAAAATCTAATTTGGTTGCTCCTGAAAATCGGTATCATTAAGCACATTTTTTCGTAAAATTGTGCAAATTGTCGATCGAAAAACCGTAGTTTATTGGAGGCGTCCGGTAGGAAGTTTTTAAGGAGAGTTTGTGCGGTAGATTTTTGTAAGGCGTGAATTACACTTACAAATGCTAGCTACGGGACTGCCACTTTGATGATCATCGTGCAATTCGTTTGTGAGTCAAGAGACCTTTTGCAAAAGTCAGCCTTAAACCGAACACCAAACGTAAGGATTCAGGCCGATCGCTTTTCGATTTTCACATTTTAACCTCAAATCCAAATTATAGCAGGTTTGAGCGATTAGTATTGCATGTCGCAATAACTAAAGTTGGTTCCGCAGTTCAGAAAAACAAGCTTCTATTTCCTCCCATGTTGGATAATTGCCATAGCATAAATTTTCGCACTGCTGCTGATATTCCTTGGCGATTTCTTGGCGTAATTCTCCTATGGGAAACAGGGCGATGCTGTTGCAAAATGTCAAGTTTTCAGGCGGGTCATATTGTTGTGGGAATTCTTGCTGGCTGAGGAAATCGCAATTTTGCTTGAGGTCGCTATATTCTCCACTCCCTAACATTTGCTGAACTTCTGGTGCCTGTGCTAAACAAAACAGGTCATAATAATGACGAGTTGCTGCTCCTAAAGGAACTTCTTCACGCTGGTATTGCCTTACTTTGGCATGAATGGCAAAGAGTTTTTCTACAAAAGTGCGCCGGAAATGCAGCAAAGTCATCGAAAAAGGCGATTCATCTTCAGCATTAAGGCTATCATTAATTTCGCGGAGAAATTCAGCCAGATAGGACGACAGCGAGACTGTTTGCAACGGATAAGTACCGCTGCGAGTTCCCATCTCTAGAAACAGACGCGAGCTAATTGTCCCCATCCCAGCAAATTGTTGAGGGTAGTTAAAATAGCTGTGCCGATAGATTCCTCGCTTGGATTGAGATTGGTTTAATGTTAATCTTGGATGCTGGCTGACGGCAGTTTCTATTGCTTTCAACTCTTTGTCAGCTCGACTTTCCCCGTATCGTGGGATAAACGCATCTTTGTTCAAAAATAAGTCAATATCTTCGGAGAAGCGTTCGATGAGCTTCCATCCTTTTGAAAGGCTCGTTCCTCCTTTAAAAATAACTTGATTTTGCCACTGACTCGCTACTATTCGCAGCGCTTCAGTGACATAGTAATCTTTTTCGATGAATGCTTCGGTAAGATTGAGGTTGGCAAAGTGTTCTCTGGCAGCCAGGATAGCATCGCGAAAATCGGGAGATTCGCAAAGTTTCATTTTGCTTGCCATTCCTGAGCATAACAAAGGTTTCTCAGAATCCCAAAGTCAAACCGGGAAATCGGATTTAAGTTTTGGTGAAGTTGTTGGAGTTGCTGACGGCTTTTACCTAGTTCTTGACCAATTGCGCCTAGCATTGCTCGCACGCGAGGAGGTTCGGCATCTGCTACGGCTATTAAGCGCTCAAAGCTCACGCCCTCACGAAAGCACTCTAGCAGGCGTTGCTTAGTTTGCTCAGGTGATAATTCGCTCAGCTTTGCTCTCGACCTCAACAAATCCAGCAACGCTGCTTCTGTGTTAGAGAGATGTTTCCATGTTTCAGGCCTGCGGGTGTGAACTTTCGCCCGATCGCCGATAATGGTACGGGGAACGCTATTTGCGGTCGTCGCAAACTCACTTTGTATAGAGTTTTGAGTGGTAAATCCCAAAAGGTTGGCAGCGCTAAGTCCTGCTGGCTGTAGAGTTTGAGCGATCGGCAATTTTTGAATCTCACTTTGAGAGGGGCGGCTGATGCCAAAGCGCGTTTGGCGGGGCCGATAATAAAGTCCTTTACTGACTCGTTCTAGCGTTCCTGTTTTTACCATGCGGGAGAGGGTTTTGCTAACCGCAGTTGGCGGTAGTCCAGAAAAGTCAGATAGCCGCCAGTAACCTTCTCCCTGTTGCTCTATTTGCCGGTGAATCAGCGCGGAGGTATTAACTCGAATCGGTTTCATGGCTTGAATCCAATATTTAGCCTCACTTGTATTATTCTTGGAGCTGCGCGTGATGTCAAGTTTTTTTGCAAAAAAACTTGACAACTTAAGCAAAGGCTGTTTCATAACCCTCTTCTGTCATTCTCCGAAAACAAAAATAGAATGTAACTTTTAAAACTTTTACTGGGATTAGCTTTGTGGCTTTATTTTTTAATACGATCGATACAATCAGTGCTTGAGAGTAAAACTCTTATTTGGCAAGGGTTATACCTTTTCTAGCTTTGGCTCTATTCTTGCTTCCCTTCTGAGTTTTAACTTGTGTTCTTGCATTTTGATAAAATCTCTCAATTCTTGCCCAAGCTCTTTCAGTGTGAGCTTGTCAAGCCTGAGAATTGACACTTTCCTCGACTCTACCTCTCGGCTGTACCCCGAATAAGCTCTCCAATTTATGTCCGATGAATTCCCCATCATTATTGTCACCCCTCAAGCTTATGAACTCTCTAATCAGGAAGCAATGGGGAGCAAGTATAAGTTTTGGTTTGAACACCCAGAACTCGGTCGTTGTCTGTACAAACAAGCAAGACTTGACTTAGGCGAAGATTGGGCAGAGAAAGTAGCCTCCCAATTGTGTGAATTACTGGGACTTCCTCATGCGAATTATGAACTGGCTGCCACAAGTGAGGGTAATCGTGGTGTAGTCTCTTCTTACTTTTTACCCAATGGTGGCACCCTCGTTCACGGTAACGAACTTCTCACCCCGATCGTACCCAATTACCCCACCTTTGCAACCTACAACCTATCACAACATACAATTGATCTAGTTTTGAGAGTGCTCTCTGACGAATCTGTGAACTTACCTATTGGTTGGACAGCGCCGAGCGGTGTTTTCATCGCAGTGGAAGTGTTTGTCGGCTACTTGCTATTAGATGCGTGGATAGGCAATGGCGATCGCCATCACGAAAACTGGGGAATTGTCCGAAATAAGGTAGTATCTACTATATCCGAAACAGTACACCTAGCGTCTACTACATCCGAAACAGCACACCTAGCACCCACTTACGATCATGCCTCCAGCTTGGGTCGCGACCTCTCGGATGAACAAAGGCAAAAACGCTCTGTAGAGGCTTATGCTAACAAATGTTTCTCGGCATTTTATGGCAGCGTTGGCGATAAAAAGCCCCTCAAAACTGTTGATGTATTTGACCGTGCTGCACGTCGCTATCCCAATGCAGCGTATATATGGCTGGAGCGACTTCAAAGTATCTCAAAGGCGAATATAGTGGATATTTTTAATCTAATTCCTAGCACTCGCATCTCGCCGGTTGCAGCCGATTTTGCTCAAAAAATTCTGGATTTTAATGAACACAAACTGCTTAACTTGAGGAAAACGTTACCGTGAAAACACACTCAGCGCTTTTTTTGGCGTGGCAAGATCCAAATAGCCGTTTCTGGTTTCCCATTGGCAGGCTAACATTTGACGGAGCCAACTATCAATTTGCTTACACGCAAGGCGTTTTAGAAGCTCAACAAAAATGCGATTTTGAACCATTACTCTCGTTTCCGCGCTTCGGTGAAGTATATACATCAACCTACTTATTTCCCGTATTTGCGAATCGGTTGATGCCGAAAAATCGCCCAGATTACTCAAGTTTTATTCACTGGCTGAATCTTTCTCAGCATGGAAGCGATCCAATTACCATGCTAGCCCGCAGCGGTGGGCGGCGAGAAACAGACACACTCACTGTTTTTCCTATTCCTGAGCAAGATTCTGACGGGCGGTATCGCTTCCATTTTTTCTCGCATGGGTTGCGATATTTGCCACCCTATGCAATTGAGCGAATTAACAGCTTAGAGTCTGGAGAAAAGTTGTGGTTGGCTCACGAATTTCAAAATTCCTATGATTCTAAAGCATTGGTTTTAAATACAGAAGACCAGCAAGTCGTCGGCTATTGTCCGCGATATTTGAATAGTGAATTTTTTGAACTTCTATTGAGGAATCCCAGTTGCGTAGAGGTGCGCGTAGAGCAAGTCAATCAACCGCCGACACCCTTCCAGTTTCGACTGCTGTGCAACATAACGGCTCAAGGCTCTAATGACTTTCGCCTTTTTTCAAGTTATGAATATCAATCCCTTATAGATGAGGGAGCAACTGCTTTAACCCTTAATTAATGAATGATATATCAGGAATTATCTTTTGGCTTGAAAAGGGAATCAAAAACTCCTCTACAAAGCCGTAAAAAAGTGGTTTGAATTCGCCGAAAAAGAAGATTTTTTTGAATTTTCAACTGAATCAACAAAAGTTTCCCAAGTTATTGCTCCAAAAGCAACAATAGTTGTGAGGTACTCAATCAAGCTTGTGTCTATCCTCAATCTGTTCTAAATACTGCAATTCGGTGGGAGTAAGAGCCGTTGCTCTTTCTAGCAAGTTCAGAATTTCTACTTCAAATGGATCTAGATTTCCTAATTTGTGAAGTCGGTCAGTGCGATCGCAAATTGCTTGAAGTCCCGGTTGATTGTCTAAAGGAACTAATTTTGAGCGTCAGGTTGTGAGCGATGGCAGGTTGCTTTTCAGGTTTTACCGAACGACATCGCCCCTGTAAAGTTTTGGCAACTTGAGCCGGACGACTGCGAGCATCATTTGCCAGTATAATTGGTATATTGCCAATATCTTAGCTAAAAAAATCATGGATTGGCTTATAAACAACTATGCCAACTTCAACGATCAATGTTCAACTCAAAGAAATTATTGCCCAAACCCGCCAGGGATTAGAAAATCTTTATGGCGAACAGTTAATCCGAATCATTCTCTATGGTTCCCAAGCCAGAGGCGATGCTAGACCGGACTCCGATATTGATATATTAATCCTTCTCAAAGAACCATTCAATTACTCCCAAGAAAGCGAGCGTATTTCTGTTTTGATTGCCGATATATGCTTAGAACATACCGTCGTGATTAGCTGTATGTTTGCCACACTTCAGAAGTACCAAGAGTATGAAAGCGGTTTCTTTCGCAATATCCGTTGCGAAGGAGTCCCAATATGAACCCAGAGCAACAAAGGTTACTTGATAACTGTAGTTTAGACTAAAAAATGATTGCAGCCAAAAGTAGCCGCCTTTGAATATCCGGCAAGCTGTTACTCAAAAACTCAAGAGGGAGAAGATTAA
>NZ_JAEQDD010000075.1:0-35154 GCF_020737885.1 Microcoleus sp. PH2017_34_RAT_O_A
TTTAATAACTTACACAAGTTTGTGGGATGGGCGTCCCGCCCGTCTTTTCGGGACGGGCGGGACGCCCATCCCACAAGAACAATAAAAACTGTAAGTTATACCAATTTAAAAAAAGAATGCAACAGTATTCTTGTCCCCCCCGCAAAGCAGCGGGGGGGCTAGGGGGGGTCGAAGAGTGTTGCACAATTTTAGATAAATGGTATTATTTAATTTTCATTCCTTAGTTTGATCGTTCGGACTTTAGTCCGCCAAAAAAGTCTGAGGACTTTAGTCCTCACTACAAACCTGTGCGATCGAACTTTCAGTGCTATTTTGTCTGAGTTGTGCCCTTTGTCTCGCCCTTGGAATCTTGCAGTAGGGTGCCCATATTTCCAGCCAAACCCTGAATTTTCCCAACAGTCGCAGCAATGCTGGCAACATCTACGTAAACCTCCGGGAGAGGATACTTTTTCAAGATTTCCAACAGCGACACCTTACCATCGTCGCCGGCTGCCAGAATCAGCGCAGCCCGCATGGCTTTGCCACCTTCTGTGCGGCGCTGAGTCCGAATAGCTTGACCAATTTCATCAGTAATTTTTTCGCCTGGAGTGCTGTAAACTATCCGGGCGAGATTAGCTGGCTTTAAACCGATTTGTAAACCGATCAACCCCTGCAATGTTTTTGGATCCATTTTGGAGAACCCGATAATTTGTTTGAGGGTTGGCGTCGTCGTGCCATCTTTAGCAAAGTCTTCTAAGTCGCTGATATTGACGGCTTGGCGGATCGGGCCAAATGTCAGGACAACTTTTTCGGCCCCGAATGCTCTACTGCTGCTAGATAATATGCTCGCGCTTGCTCCTACAACTAGGGCAATGCCGATCGATACCAATTTGTTTAACTTCATATCCAGTTTCTGCGATCGATTTGAGCGATCGATTAAAATTATGCTTTCGAGATTTGTATATTATAGATGCAGCAGTTATATTCTACAAGGTCGCGAGTGTAAGTTTTGCCCGCCTCGCACCCAGCATCTTGACCCCAATTTTTCCGCATTTAGGACGTTAAGAATAAGTAACCACATCTACCGCAATATTTTTTCTGATATACATTTTGCCTTCTACCTGTGAGTGCCTTCTGCCTTCTACATAAGTGCCTTTTATCAGTTATGTTTAAAACCAAGCGCAAATCTAAGAAGTCCAAACAAAAGCCCAGCGAAAAAACAACAACGTCCAGCAAAAAAGAAATAGCGGCACAAAAACGCAAAACTTCACAAAAGCGCAATGAATTAGCGCAGGCGATCGTCATAAGCTGCTTAATCAGTGTTGCTGTCAGCATCATCCTGTTGTTCGTGGTTCGCGCTAAGATTGCTATTGCCGGAGGCGCCGCCATAGCCATTTTGCTACTTTCCTACAAATACCCCCGTCCAGCTTTCTGGGCTTTTTTTATTTACCTGCCTTTAAGCGGTACAGTTACCTACGCAATTGGTGGCGGGAATGCTGCATTTCAAGTAGCCAAAGACGCCTTCTACATACCAGCCCTCATCGCCCTCATTCAAAGCTGCAAAAAGAAACAGTTGCCTCTGTTCATTCCCAAACAAATGCTTTCTACCTTCAGCATCCTGTTGATGATGGCAATGCTGACTTTAATTTTTGTCAACGGGGAGATGCAGCTCAACCCGATGAAGGGTGACAAACCAATTCTACAAGGAATTCTCGGCTTAAAAGTATTGATAGGTTACATACCGCTGATTGCTTGTACCTATTATCTGCTCCGCACTAAGAAGGATTTGGTGTTTTTTGGTAGAATGCACGTAGTTTTGGCGATCGTTTGCTGCATTCTCGGTTTGATTCAGTACCTCTTGCTGCAAAGCGGAAAATGTGCGGGTACCCGAGGCATGATTGGAGAAGAATTATATAAAGCAACTCTGCAAGCTAGATGTTTTGTCGGCGGTTCTTTGGTATTCAGTCCAGAAGTCAAGTTTATCCGCTTGCCGGGAACATTTGTCGCACCTTGGCAGTGGGCGTGGTTTCTAATTTCTAATGCTTTTTTAACCTTTGCCTCTGCCTTTTGCGATCCTTCATTCTGGTGGAGAGTTATCAGTTTATTTGGCATGGCCTTAGTATTTGCAAATGCAGTTATTTCGGGTCAAAGAGCTGCGTTAGTTATGGTTCCAGTTGCCACAGCCATCCTGCTAATTCTTACAGGTCAATTAGTTAACTTAAAACGATTTATTCCCATCGGTGCAGGACTGGCAATTCTGCTCTTTGTCGGTGCAGCAATTAACCCAGGAATAATCGAACAGCGGTGGGATAGTTTTGTTAACCGCTGGAACGCTGCACCGCCCCAACAGTTTATTTTTAATCAGTTCGAGCAGAGCAACAATTTTATCATTGACAGACCTCTTGGTAGAGGTGTGGGACGAGCGACTAATTCAACGCGGATCTTTGGTGCTACACAGCTAATTGAAACTTTCCAACCTAAGTTGATGTACGAACTCGGTTATCCGGGAATGATTGCTGTTCAAATCATGCTTTTACACTTGGCTTTTCTAACTTTTAGAGCTTACCGTTCTGTCAAGGACAAAAGTTTGCGGAGTTACGGAGCTAGTTTTTGGGTGTTTGTGGGATTTATTAGCATCTATCCTCAATACTATCCGCTGGATGTAGATCCAGTGTGTGTGTATTACTGGGTTTTGGCTGGGGCGATTTTAAAGTTGCCCAAAATTGACAAACAGGTGCAGGATGAGAAACACCAGGAACTTGAGGGACATGAATTGGAAGTTCACCAGCAATTTAAGGAGAAAAAGATTATTGCATCGGCTCCAATTTGACAAAAAAGGTACGTTGTTGCGCTTTAGCGCTCTTTTCGAGAATTAACAAGAGCGCTGAAGCGCAACTACATACCTAAGAATTAACCCCAATGTTATGCAAAGGTACGTTGTTGCGCTTGGGCGCTCTTTTCGAGAATTAACAAGAGCGCTGAAGCGCAACTACATACCTAAGAATTAACCCTAATCTTATGCAAAGGTACGTTGTTGCGCTTCAGCGCTATTTTCGAGAATTAACAAGAGCGCTGAAGCGCAACTACATACCTAAGAATTAACCCCAATGTTATGCGACTTGTGTAAGTCCAGAAAAATTTGTAGTGTTGTAGTTTCAACGGACATGATATAAATTGTAATTTTACTGTGGTTTCCAAACAGGACTCCCAGCATTTAAATCCTTGTCGCTGGTCAATTTATTTAATCCCGAACCGTCGCGATTAATTACATACAAATTACTTTTGTTACCTGTATTCTCATTCAAAGTAAAAGCAATTTGCTGACTGTCATAAGACCAAGCTAATTCAGAAATTCCAGACATTCCTAGGCGGGGAGCTAGTTGATTTAGCTGGGAAGTTTCCGCATTTATTGTGTATAATTTTTGCTGGTTGAAGTCTCCGCCAGTGAAGGCGATAAGTTTGCCATCGGGCGACCAGGAAAGTGCATCGTAGTTTTGGGGTTTTTGGGTGAGATTTTTGGCGGTTCCGCTGTTAATGTCGATCGCCCAAATATCCTGCTTTTCCCCGCTCAAATCGCCCGCTTTCCCGTGATAGTAAGCAATCCGGCTGCTGTCGGGCGACCAAAATAGCTTGACGTTGTAGACTTGATGTTGCGGGTTGTTGGTCAAATTTTTGAGGTTTGTGCCGTCGGCATTAATCGTGTAAACTTGCTGTTGGGGATAGGTACCGGAGAAAAAAGCGATTTTTGTGCGATCGGGCGACCAGACAAGTTCGCTACCGCCGGATATATACTCGCCGGGACTTTTGGTTAATTTAGTCATGCCCGAACCGTCGGCATTCATTTTATAAATATTTTTATCCTTAACAAAGGCTACCTGTTCACCATCAGGAGAAAGATAGAATTCTGATGAAATTTCTGTTTTAGCCGGTTGTCCTCCTACTTCCCAATTGCGAACTAATTTAGTTCCTTTAATACCCGAAGTATCGCTAGTATAAAGTGATTGACTGCCGGGAGAATCCGAGGTAAAACCATCGCAGGAACGGGCAAAAACAAGTTTTTGGCTGTTGGAAAACCAAGCTATTGCAAAATTAGCTGCTTTGCAAGACTCCCCAGCAAACTGTTTCGTTAACCCGGAACCGTCAGCGTTGACTGTATAAATGTCCGTGTCTGTGCCAACGAAAGCCAGTCGATCGCCCTTGGGCGACCAAACTACGGTATAGCTAACATCTATATTGGGTGCAAGTTCGCGGCGGGCTAAACTGGTAGCGTTGACGGTAAATAAACTGTTTCTCACCTCGCTCTCGCGCTGTTGGAGAGCTGTAAACGCCAGTATGCTTGGGGATTTTTGGGCTGCGGTTGTCGGAGGGCTTTGCAGGCTCGAAAACAGGGCGAGAGCGAGTGTTAGGGCGATAAGGGCGATCGACCAAAACCTCCATAATTTATGCAAACGCATTTTGTTAGTTGATCCTCTTGACAATGGAAAGTGGAAAGCAAAAAAGACAGCTCGAATTTTCGCTATCACAGGTCAACTGTCAACTGTCAACTGTCAACTGTTTAAAGTGTTTGGCGATCGATATGTCGCGACAGCATCAAACTCTGCTTAATTCTACCAATAATTAGCTCGAACATTTTTTTGCGGGACGGATTCTTGCTTGTGGGCGGCATCCCTAACTCGCAACACATCAAATTCAAATCAGTTGCACTCATAGCCGACAATTTTTGCCTCACCTCTAATTCATGACCCTTCTTAGCTTGCAAGCGCAGTTCTTCATAAACTTCGAGAACATTTTCAGTAGATAAATTAGCAGGTTTCTCAACATCAGCAACAGCAACAGCAGGCAATTCAGAAGTTTTAGAACCAGCAGAAAGCCCTCCCCGCTTGACTTGAGCCTCAATCCTGGTTAATTTTTTAGAAACCTCGCGCAATATCTCCTTAAGTTCGCCAATTTCATCAACCAACCCTCCGCTTTTTTGCTCGCCAGCAGGCAACATATCTTTTTTAATCATTTCAGATACTCCTCACACTCGCGCCAAAGTTGCTCAAACTCTCTAACTAATTCTCGCGGCAATTCTCCCTCATTAATAGCCCGCTTTAGCCCAACACTTTCCCGAATTGTCGATTCTAAAAATCTCACTTCTATGTTATTGTCTTTTGAGATTTCAGCGCAAAGCCTTTTGACTTCTCTCATGTAAAACTGAACTTCATTTGTCAGCAATCCTCCATATATTTTAGCTTTATTCATAAACACTGCAATCTTGGGAAACGGGTAAGGCTCAATCCGTTTTTGGAGCGAGTTTAAAACTAAACTCAATCCCCGAGAACCAAAATAATCTGGGTTGACAGGAATCAGTATTAAGTCGCAGCAAGAAAGTACGCTATAGGTGAGGAGACTGAAGGAAGGCGAACAGTCAAACAGCATCAAATCGTATTTGGGGAGATTGGGAGAGTTAGCGATTTTGCCACTGAACTGACGGATGAAGTCTTTAACACTTTTCCCCTCAAATCCATCGAGGTCTAACCAATACAATTCTTCAACTGAAGGTATAAAATGCAACTGTTCGTCAATCTGATAAATGGTGTCGAAACCAACGGGAAATTTAAAGTTTTGTCCGGCTTTTTTAAAGACTTCGAGGGCGTCGTAAATTGTGAGTCTGTGTTTGAGAGATTTTTCGTACCACTTACCAAATTTATCATCTAAATGACCTGTATTTTCGTTAAGCCCGATCGCCTCTGTGAGCGACATTTGCGGGTCTAGGTCTAACATCAGGACTTCTAAGTCGGTTCCTTGGGATATAATATTTCCCAGACTCCAGGTGACGGTGGTCTTTCCAACACCGCCTTTGAAGTTGATTACTGCTATGGATTTGGGACTCATGGCTGGGTTTGCTTAGGTTTTGCTCAATTTTTTATTAAAACATATTGTGGATGTTAATTGAAAGGGCGATCGCATACCAGAGTCACGATGTGTCAACTGAGATGAGAAGGAAAGTGCGATCGAGAAAATTATCATAAAATAAACATGAACTGATGTCAAATCAACCTTTGTTCTTACCGTTAGATGCCTTGAAATCAAATACAATTTGTCTAGATATTGAATCAATTCTAAGTCATTTTAAGCCATCATAATTTCCTCTTCATACACCATTAAATTCCTCGGCTGACAATTCAGATTTCCAAGTCATTTTAAGGCATCGGGATTGTCCTCTTCATATACCATTAAATCCCCCGGCTGACAATTCAGAGCTTTGCACAAAGCGCTGAGAGTTGCTTCATCGATTCGGGTGAGTCGGCGACGGGTTTTGATTTTAGACACAGAAGTGGGGTGCATCCCAATTCTAGCCGCCAATTCTTTATTGCTGATATTGCGATCGGCCATCACAACTGCCAATTTCCAACGGATCACTACTGACTCTCAACTGCTAGTCATAACTTTGCAAGCTGATGTTAGCATTCTGCAACCTTGACTTTCTCTTAAATTGCCGTTACGACAATTTATATTGTCTTAACGCTTGACAATCGACCGCCGTTGAACTAGACTCAGGATGTACAAACGAAAAAGCGATCGCCCCCTGGCCTAGAAAACTTAAGGGCGATCGCAATTCCACTACTTCTGTAGTTCAAACCCCATGATATCACAACCAAAGTCTGTTCCCGAACTGCTCCGGGAAGAAATTCCTGATGTACCCGCTGGTAAACAACCGATTCGTTTGCTAATTTGCGGCGTTCCGAAAGCGGTAGAAAGTATTGTTAATCTGCTGCACGTTTTAGGTTTTGCGCAAGTTGGAGAGTGGAGCCCGCCTCTACCTTCGCCTCTAGCGGGTGAGGTGATTAGGATTTTAACTCGTTACTGGAAAGAATAGTCTTTGAGGTCGAGCGCACTTTTTTGCGTGAAGTGCGATCGACCTTTGTGTCTCATTGAAGGGCGATCGTTATTTGTCAAGCTGAAATAGCTTCTTTTTTTTGAAAAAGATTATAATCAATAGTAAGTTGTATCATATGTCAATTCCATCAGAAATAACCGTTCTAGTTGAGCGCATAAAGCAGGAGCTAACTCAAATTGAGCAGGAAGCAGGTGAGGGACTAAATATTTGTAGAGCAATCCTAGAGAGCTTTCCAAACAATTTTACCGTAATTCAGCTTTCGGGATTTTTAAACACCTGTATATTTTTCGCAAACACATCGAAATCACAGATTCAGGAACGGATAGAATATCTCTCAGCAGTTGAAGTCCTGACAAATGATAGAATAGAAGAGGTGGGGGAAGACTTGGCAATGGAGCTAGGCCGAGTGCTGGAAACTAAAATAAGAGTTAGTAGTGTTAAAGCCCGTTTGGAGAATTTACAATGACACAAAAAGAACTAGATGACAAGGAACTGCTAGAAATTTTGGAATTAACCAGAGACACCGAACAGAAAGCTAGAGAAATGTGTCAAATGATCTCGGCTAATACCGCTAAATACCAAAAATGGTCTGAAGCTAAAGCTAAACAAACCGAAAAACAGAAGCAACTCTAATGAGTAAGTTGTGAAAAAGGCGATCGTATCGACCTTTGTGTCTCATTTAGAACTTACGCATGAATACCAAAGAAACCGGGTTTTTCACGAGAGTTAAAGGCTCTAATGCAATATTTCGGAAAAAACCCGGTTTCTGCCTCCACGACTATCATTTTACCTCTTAGTCTGCGGAGGCAGACTTTGTTTGTGTAGAAGCGGTTTCAACCGCCGAATTATACTATTGTGATGACATCCGGTAGCGCGTCCAAAAACAATACAATACAACCAAAACCAACCATCCCGACACATAGCAAAACCCAGGAAGCGCAACATCAATATTCGGTAAAGACTGCGTGCTGACTTCAATCAACTGATCGATATGCGGTTGCACAAAGTTATCATGGATATCTTCCAATGCTTCGCGTTGTTTGATTCTGTCTTCCTGGGTAGCCATAATTCACCTCGTTTTGTGCTTATGAGGTAAATTGTTTTTTTGGGCTTTTACCCAAGCAAGCAAAAAGCAAAAATTCTGAAACCCTTGTATAATCGGGGTTAAGCGCTTGGGCAAACCAACTGGTTTGGGCAAACTCGCCCAAGCGACGATGAATTTTACTCAAAAGGTAGCGATGGCACGAAAATACGGGAAAAACGCCACCACAAAAAACAACGTCTTAACACTGGTTGAGGCGTTACTCGCCCTCGCGGATGGGGAAATTGCCGTGCCGGGGGATAAGCTGAAAGCTACCTTCAACGTGGAATGGGTAAAGGAAAATGAGTTGCTGGTATCGGGGAAAATTCAGCAAAAACGCAACAACAGAACCCAAACCGTTGACAAAGGCATCACTAAAGATGATTTATGGACGTTGGTGGAATGTTTCGGAAAGGTGTTAGAACTTTCTCAACCCAAGGATGAAAAGAATGTCGATAACGCCCAGAAAAGAGGAGAGGCAATCCAAGATGTTTTCGACTGTCTGAAAGACTTAGGTATACTTGAACTCAAAGACAGTCCAAGAAATCAAGGATTTTGGAAATTTCACCTCAAACTGGATCATCAAACTAAGCCTAAAAAAAATTTAGAAGTAATTGAGGAAAAGTGGAAAGATATAATTGGATCTCTCACAGTCGAGATATCCCATGAAACTCCTAAACCTAAAGAAGCACCCATAAACTGGCAAGAAATCTGCCGCCAAAACCTCGCCCAACAGCAACTCACCACCAACCCCTTTACCAACGCCTGCGGGATGACGCCGCAACTGGATGCGGTTTATGTTCCCTTAGCGATTGTCGAACGCCAAAAACCCAAACCTCAGCCAAGGAATCAGCAGGAAGAAAAGGAAAAGGAAACAGAAAAACTCATTCCCATTGCTGAAGAACGCTTTTTTGAGGATGTGTTGCGACAAGGGAAAAGCGACATCAGTCAAGGGCGAAAAATTGCGATTATTGGCGAACCGGGTGCGGGGAAAACCACGCGGTTGCAGAAGATTGCGGATTGGATTTTAGAGAAAGATTTGGGATTGCCGATTTGGATAGATTTAGCTGAATTAGGTGCGCAAAGTATCTGTGAGCATTTGGAAAAAGTGTGGTTGTATGGGTGTCCAGGAGGAGTGACGCGCCGCGATTTAGAACCACAAATGAGTCGGGTTTGGTTGTTGCTGGATGGTGTGGATGAAATGACGCACACTCAAGGAATGCAGCAGTTGGGGAAAGACTTATTAAGGACATGGGTGCAGGCGGCGCGGGTGGTAGTGACTTGTCGGGTGAATGTTTGGGAGGCGGATAAAAATGCTTTTTCGGGGTTTGATGTGTTTCGCAATTTGGAGTTTAATGCCCAACAAGTGACGGAGTATATTCGCCGTTGGTTTGCGGGGATGGGGGATGCTGCGACGGGGGAGAGTTTGGAGGCGGAATTAGCAGAGTCGGAGAATTCCCGTCTGAAGGAGTTGATTCAAAATCCGTTGCGGTTGTGGATGTTGTGTCAAATTTGGAGTTTGAGACAGGGAACTTTACCGGATACTCAGGCAAAATTATATGCCAGTTTTATTAAGTATTTCTATCGCTGGAAAGAGCAGATTATCGAAATATATGAAAAGCTATGTGGCAAAACTGAGAAAGAGTGTCAGAAACTTTTACATGAAGGGTTAGGAGAATTAGCAAAAGCAGCAATTGATGGCAAATCGAGTCGTTTTCGCTTGTCCTATCAGTTAGTGAGTCAGTATTTGGGAGATCGAAGCGATGAAACTTCTTTATTATCATTGGCGTTATCTCTGGGATGGTTGAATCGGGTTGGTATCGATTTTGATGAACCGGAAGAATCTGTTTATGCGTTTTATCATGCGACGTTTCAGGAGTATTTTGCGGCGTTGGCGGTGGATGATTGGGATTATTTTTTACCTCGGAATCATGTTAATTTTTCGGTGGTGGGGAAGGAATATCGGATTTTTGAAGCGCAGTGGAAGCAGGTGATTTTGCTGTGGTTGGGGCTGGAGGGTGTGAATCGGAAGCAGAAGGAAGAGTTTATTGAGGCACTGGTAGAGTTTAAGGATAAGTGCAATGATTTTTATGGATATCAAGCCTTTTTTCTAGCTGCTGCGGGGATAGGTGAGTTTAAAGATTGTTCGCGGGCTGATGAAATAGTACCAACAATCATTAAGTGGGGATGTGGTTATTTCAACATTGAAAAACAAGAATGGCAGACATTTTTAGAGCCAATTGCAGAGGGAGCAAGAGCAGCACTGTTACAGACTAACCATAGTATAGCTGTCAACCAACTCATTCATTTACTGAAAAATACTGAACATAACAATACCCTTCGGATAGTCGCTGAGATTTTGGGTAAAATTGCGGTAGGCAACCCAGAGGCGATCTCTGCTTTAATCAGAATTATCTCAGCGACTACTGATGATGATATTCGTAAGACAGTCGCTTCTAGTTTGGGTAAAATTAACCCAGGCAATCCAGAGGCGATCGCTGCTTTAATCCAACTTCTCTCAACGACTAATGAGTCTACCCGTTGGGGTGTGGCTGACAGTTTGGGTCGAATCGACTCAGGCAACCCAGACGCGATCGCTGCTTTAATCCCAATTCTGTCAGCAACTACTAATGAGGATATCCGTCAGAGTGTCGCTAGGAGTTTGGGTGAAATTGCCAAAGGGAACCCAGAGGCTATCGATGCTTTAATCGCACTTTTCTCAGCGACTAATGATTGGCATACCCGTCGGATAGTCGCAGGAAGTTTGGGTGAAATTGCGATAGGAAACCCGGAAGCTATCGCTGCTTTAATCAAAATTCTATCAGCGACTAATGATGAAGATATCCGTCGTAGAATCGTTGACGTTTTGGGTAGAATTGCGACAGGAAACCCAGAAGCTATCGCTGCTTTAATTAAAATTGTTTCAGCGGCTAATGATTGGCATATCCGTCATATAGTCCCAGAGATTTTGGGTGAAATTGCGACAGGAAACTCGAAAGCTATCGCTGCTTTAATTGGGATGATCTCAACAACCAATGATAATTATACTCGTTGGATCGTCGCTGAAAGTTTGGGTAAAATTGCCACAGGCAACCCAGAGGTTATCGCTTCTTTAATCAAACTTCTATCAACTACTAATGCTGAGGATATCCGTTGGAAAATTGCTGAAATTTTGGGTAAAAGTGACCCAGAAACCCAGAGGCGATCGCTGCTTTAATCGAAATTATGTCAACAACTAATGATGAGGATACCCGTTGGAAAATTGCTGAAATTTTGGGTAAAAGTGACCCAGGAAACCCAGAGGCGATCGCTGCTTTAATCGGAATTCTCTCGGCGGCTAATGATGCGTCTACCCGTTGGAGAGTCGCTGAAATTTTGGGTAAAATTGACCCTGGCAACCCAGAGGCTATCGCTGCTTTAGTCAGAATTATGTCAACAACTAATGATGAGGATACCCGTTTGATAGTCGCAGAAAGTTTGGATAAACTTGACCCAGGAAACCCAGAGGCGATTGCTGATTTAATCAAAATTATCTCCACAACTAATGGTGAGGATACCCGTGGAATAGTCGCTGACATTTTGAATAAAATTGTGGAAAATGACCAGATGCCTTCAGTTGTCTCTGCTTTGCAACACTTTCTGTGTGATAAAACCCGTGAAACCAATTTTGACCTCTACGAAAACAGCTTTAAAATCATCTGGAACTGCGCCCAAAATCTGCCTTACCCAACTTTCTATCAAGCATGGCACCATCAACTCACCACACCCCATCCAGAAGTCCCAGAAACAACAGGAGTCGGTTCTACCCCCTTCACCCAAAGCCTCAATTTAGCAGATTTACCCAACATCCTTGAAGCCAGACTTGTAGAAACACAATTAATCGATTCCCTACAGCTAATTTGCATCGACACCAGCAAATTCATCGACACCCATAACCCCGCCCTCGAAATCTACGAACAATTCCTCGACCAAAACTGTCCCCAACGCCCCAACGGCGAACCCGAAACCCTCCCCCAACTCAAATCCTACTGGAATCAACTCCGCCGCCACAGCGACAAACACCCCATCCTCATCTTCTACCAAGACCCCACATCCCCCGCCGCCCAAGGTTTGAGCCCTACTTTCCTCGATGCGCTTACCCGCTTCGACGGTACTATCTGTCTCGTCACCGACTCGCCACATCCACCCCTGCAAACCTTCTCGCCCCATGACTCCGATTTACTTCAAAGTGTCGTAAATTGGCTCAAAAGAGTTGATTTAGAGTCTTAAAGAAACCGGGTTTTTGGCCACTTCTACGAAGCGCAGCGAATAATTCTTGAAAAAACCCGGTTTCTGGCCACCCGCGAACTAAAGTTGGCTAAATTTGCCCCGTTTTGTGATATAATTAAAACCTTAAAAAAAATAGCACAAAAAAAGCTATGTCTGAAATTACTCAAGACGAAACTAAGCTTAAAGAATTGCTCAAAGCAGCTATTTTTGAGTTAGTAAAAGAACACAAAAAAGTATTTTCGGAAATTTTAACAGAAGCCCTAGAAGATATAGGCATGGAAAATGCTATCAAAGAAGGCGAAAATACTGAAACAGTCAGTCGTGATCGAATCTTTAAAATTTTGAAGAGACAACACAGTAAATTAGCAGTTCTTTTGGAGTCCTTTAGAACCGATGAACTTTCTTTGGAAACGATCGCCCAAGAAGTAGAAGCAGTTAGAAGCGAAATTCATGCCAGAAAAACAAACAATTAAACTAATTATAGACACTAATCTTAATTATCTGCTAAAACCTCTTGTAAAATTTCTGGTGTTAAGCCTCGCTGCTGGGCCCGATCGGAAATTTCTGCCATAACTTGCATTAAAGTTTTATCGACTTCAACTAAATTTTGCCTGTCTTTAATATTTTCAATAGCTTTTAACAGTTTGTTTTTATTGACTTCCGATTTCAAAAGATATTCGGTTTCATCGCATTCTGAGACAATTATTTCAATCTCTTTATTTCCAAAAGTCGCTTTGATTTGTTCTAAAAAATTAAGATCGAGTTCGCTGGCTTTTAAACGATAAACTGTTGACATCGTTTTTACCTATTTTTGATTGCGTTAAAATGCTTAATATTGCCTTTAAATACAGTAGTTTGAAGTTGACACTAAGGGCTGGCAAAATTGCCAGCCCTTAATTTTTTTAGCGTTTGACCAACTTCTTAGACACCTTCCGCAAGCGAATTGATTTTGGTGTTACTTCCACCAATTCTTCTTGGCCGATATACTCCAAAGCGCGTTCCAAACTCATATCGACTGGCGCTTGCAATTGCGCCAATTCTTCACCGCCAGATGCGCGGTGGTTTGTCAACTGCTTTGACTTGCAAATATTGAGTTCCATGTCGTCATCTCGGTTGTTTTCTCCGATAATCATCCCTCTGTAAACCTTGGTTCCGGGGGTAATGAAAAATACGCCGCGGTCTTCAGCATTTTTCAGTGAATAAGTAGTTGCAGTTCCTTCTTCAAAGGAAATCAATACTCCGTTGCGACGGGCGACAATTTCTCCACCGAGGGGGCGATAGTCGAGGAAGCTGTGGTTCATAATTCCGGCGCCGCGAGTCAAGCGCATGAACTCGCCTCGGAATCCAATCAAACCACGGGCGGGGACTGAAAATTCGATTTGGGTGCGACCGGTGCTGCTGACGTGCATATCTTGCATTTCTGCTTTGCGCTGACCGAGGCGTTCGATGCAGCCACCGACGGCTTCTTCGGGTACGTCTAAGACTAAACATTCAAAGGGTTCGCAGGGACGACCGCCGACTTCGCGGAAGATTACTTGCGGTTGGGATACTTGGAATTCGTATCCTTCGCGACGCATATTTTCGATCAGGATTCCGAGGTGGAGTTCGCCACGACCGGATACGAGGAATTTGTCGGGAGATTCGGTTTCTTCGACGCGCAAGGCGACGTTGGTTTGGAGTTCTCGCATTAGCCGATCGCGAATTTGACGCGATGTTACCAAACTACCTTCTTGACCGCAGAACGGCGAATCGTTCACGGAGAAAGTCATCTGCAAAGTTGGTTCGTCTACCTTGATTAAAGGCAGCGCTTGCGGGTCGTTGGGACAGGTAATTGTCTCGCCAATATAGGCATCAGCAAAACCAGCAACGGCGACAAGATTACCAGCAGAAGATTCTGCGATATCAATCCGCTTCAGGCCTTCAAAGCCCATCAATTTGCTGATTTTTGATTTGACAAGCGCGCCGCTTTCGGTGATTAAGACTGCTTGTTGACCGATTCTAATCGTGCCGTTGTGGATGCGGCCGATGACGATGCGACCGACGTATTCGGAGTAATCTAAGGTGGTTACTTGCAGTTGCAGCGGCTTGTTGGGGTCGCCTACTGGGGGTGGTACGTGGTCGAGGATTTCTTCAAACAGGGGCTTCATATCTAGCCCTTCGTCTTCGAGGTGTTTTTTGGCGTAACCGCTTAAGCCGGAACCGAAGAGGTAGGGAAATTCGCACTGATCGTCGTCAGCGCCTAGTTCGAGGAACAGATCCAAAACTTTATCGACGGCTTTGTGGGGGTCGGCTCGATCGCGATCGATCTTGTTGACAAATACGATCGGGCGCAGTCCTTTTTCCAGGGCTTTTTTGAGCACGAACCGGGTTTGCGGCATCGGGCCTTCATTGGCGTCTACGATCAGCAAACAACCGTCTACCATGCCGAGAACTCGTTCGACTTCGCCACCGAAGTCGGCGTGTCCGGGGGTATCGACGATGTTGATCAGGGTTTCTTTGTATCGGACGGCGGTATTTTTGGAAAGGATGGTGATGCCACGCTCGCGCTCGATATCATTGGAGTCCATGACGCAATCTGGGATTTCTTCCCCTTCGCGGAAGACCCCGGACTGTCTGAGAAGAGCGTCCACAAGGGTGGTTTTGCCGTGATCGACGTGAGCAATGATGGCGACGTTGCGAATGGGAAGACTCATAATGCGTCTGGGACGTTAAACGGATTTAACTAAAGATTTCTTAATAATTGTAGCGCATGAAGTCAAGGGGCGATCGGGCGGCTGCAAGATTGGGGTGCGATCGTCGCTAGAATCAGGGTTAAGGTTCTGTTAGTGCTGTTGAGTTGGTGGAGGTTGTGAAGGTTTGATTTTGGGCGATCGCCCGTATGATGATGAGCGAGTAGTTGCGATCGCATTTATGGAAGTACAACCAAGGGAAATTCGACGTTATATCACCCCAGACGGTAGAAATCCTTTCGCAGAGTGGCTTGGTTCCCTGCGAGATTTGAATGCGGTAGTTAAAATTGAGCAAAGGCTTGACCGAGTTCGCTTGGGGAATTTAGGAAACAGCAAGTCTGTTGGGGAAGGAGTCTGCGAATTAAAAATTGACTTTGGGCCGGGGTATCGCGTGTACTTCGGACAATTTGGGTCAACAATAGTGCTTATCCTCTGTGGTGGAGATAAAAGCAGTCAAGAACAAGATATTCGTAAAGCTAAGGAGTATTGGAAAGAATATGAAGAACGCGAAAATGCCAACTAGCGATAGTTATCAGGATTATCTGATTGAAGCCCTCAAGGATAAAATACACGCTGCTGCTTATCTAACGGCGCATTTGGAAGATGATGAGCCTGAAGCCGGTTTGCTCGAACTCGGACTTACCAATGTGTTTGAGGCTCTTGGAGAACCAAATATGTCAGCAGATGACGCTAAATTGCACTTGGAAAAATTAGATGGTTTGCTGTCACAGAATGGAATGGCTACAATTTATGGTTTGGCTAATTGGCTGAATACTCTGGGATTGAAGTTATCTGTTGCGGTTGCCGAGGATGAACGGGAAGAGAAAGGTTCTGTTAGTGATGTTGTGTTGGTGGAGGTTGCTAAGGTTTGATTTTGGGCGATCGCCCGTAGGATAATTTACGAGCAAGTGCGATCGACTTTATGGAAGTACAAACCAGATAAAAATTCAGCGTTACGTCAGATCGATCTGGCAGATCGCCCAGCAGATCAATGGCTGACATCGGCGCTCTGCTAGAATTGGCGCGGATGTTTGATGTGTCGATCGCAGATAATATTGTGAGATTTTGTGAAACAGTAACAAATTACACTTAAAATAAACCAACACCACCAGCGTCAACAAGTGCGACATCGCACCCGCGATCGCAAGTAAAAGATTCGAGAGTTGGCGGATGGGACAGGGCGGAGTCAGGAAGAGATCGTATGTATGTATATTCTCAACGGCAACTGTAGCTGCTCGATCGCCCAGATAGATATACAATTTGTAACGTTGAGCCTTATTGAAGTGCAGGAGTGGAGCTGGCTTGGATAACGCTAGTCTGTCGAGAAAAACCCCGCAAGCCTCCGAGCTTGCCGCTGACGAAATTCCAGAAGCAGTACGAGACCACCCATATCTAGAAGCAGGAGGGAGTCAGTCCAAGAAAAAAGGACTGATTTGGAAACTGGTAGGATTGGCCGCAGTCGCCTTTGGCGTCAGCATCTGGCTGCACCTCAACTTTAACTTTTTCCCAGCCACCAGTCGGGCACAGCCAACTCAAAAAAACCCAGCAGCAGCGACTTTGGCCCCTGGAACTGCCCCGAGTCCAGCTACCAACTCAAAAGCCGCCACCCCAGACAACCTGCTGGGACACTTGCCTTACCCAGAAGCACCAGCCGCCGACTTGGTAAATGTCACCTCCGACGGTAGCATCAAACTCCGCACTTCAGCAGCAGCAAAATATCAGGAAATGGCCAACGCTGCCGCCGCATCAGGAATCTATTTTGCTCCCATATCAGGCTTTCGATCCGTAGACGACCAACAACACGTATTTTTTGATGTAAAAGCTGAACGCAGGCAAAATGCCAGCAAGCGAGCCGAAGTTAGCGCTCCTCCAGGTTATAGCGAACATCATACCGGTTATGCGATCGACCTTGGTGACGGTTCCTCCCCCGATACCAACCTCAGTCCCAGCTTTGAAAATACCCAAGCATTCAAATGGCTAGAAGCCAATGCCACCGCTTTCAGCTTTGAAATGTCCTTCCCCAAAAACAATCGCCAAGGCGTCAGTTACGAGCCTTGGCACTGGCGGTTTGTGGGCGACAGGCAAAGCCTCGAAACTTTCTACAAAGCTCATTCGCTAAAAAAGTAGAAGACAGTTGACAGTTGACAGTTGACAGTTGACAGTTGACAGTTGACAGTTGACAGTGGGCAGTGGACAGTTGACAGTTGACAGTGGGCAGTGGACAGTCAGAAGGAAAAAGGAAGGTTTTCCACATCTCCCCCTCTCCCCATCTCCCCCTCCCCCCCTCTCCCCCTCTCTCCCTCTCTCCCTCTCCCCCTCCCCCCTCTCCCCCTCTCCCCCTCTCCCGCCAAACAAGTGATTGCAATCTATCCAGGCAGCTTTGACCCCATTACCTTCGGTCACGCAGATATTATCGAGCGGGGATCTAAACTGTTCGATCGCATAATTGTTACCGTAGTCAAAAATCCCAGCAAAACCCCTCTGTTCACCGTAGAAGAACGGATTGAGCAGATCCTGCGCTCTACCAAACACCTGCCAAACGTAGAAGTAGACAGTTTTGAGGGTTTGACAGTAAACTATGCTAAGATTCGACAAGCCAAAGTGCTGCTGCGGGGACTCCGGGTATTAACGGATTTTGAAATGGAACTCCAGATGGCCCACACCAATAAAACCCTTCTGGGCGAAATTGAAACAGTTTTTTTGGCAACTTCTAACGAGTACAGCTTTTTAAGTAGTAGTGTAGTTAAAGAAATCGCCAAGTTTGGTGGCTCCGTAGATCATCTTGTTCCGAAACACGTCGCTCTAGATATTTACAAATGTTACGCCAACAGGAACCAAATCGCATCGAACCCGACACTACCGGACGCAGCACTGAGAACGAATCACCTCAGAACACCGCCGCCTTCGGAGACGAGACCAGAACCGCAGGAGTAGACATCCAGCGGGAATTGAACCGGCTTGAGGAAATTGTTCTCGACAGCCCGCGCATTCCCATGACCAGACGCACTCTGGTGGATGAAGAACAGTTGCTCGATCAGTTAGACTTGGTGAGGCTAAATTTGCCGATCGCCTTTGGGGAAGCCGAAACGGTCATCCGACACAAAGACGAACTGCTCCAAGAAGCCCAACTCTACGCTCAAGAAGTGATAGAAGCAGCAGAACAGCGAGCAGCAGAACTTTTAAACGATATGGGCCTGCTACAGCAGGCGAAGATAGAAGCAGATCAGTTGCGACAGCAAGTTTTGCTCGACTGCGAAGCAATTCAGCAGGCGACGCTGGCGGAAGTGGAACAAATTCGCTACCAGGCTCAAGAGGAACTGGAAGAAATGAGAACCAGGGCGATCGCTGAATGCGAGGAAATTCAAAATGGCGCCGACGATTATGCTGACCAAGTGCTCGATAATATTGAGCACAAGCTGAGCGATATGCTGCGCGTGATCCGCAATGGGCGAGATCAGTTGGATAGTGTTTCTGCGTCGCACATCCATCACAACAACGGTTAGTTAACTTGCTTTAATCAAAGTGTGACTTACCGATAATTTTGTGAATTTACGGGCGATCGCGCGATCGAGTGGCAGGGAAATGGCCCAGCATCCTTACTGGGCGGGGAGCAGATAAATAACCTCATGAATAGAGCCGATACCCGTTAAGCATAAATGCTTTGATTCCCGTACTGTGCAACTGTCAACTGTCAACTGTCCACTGTCCACTGCTATAGCAAGACTTGTTTGAATATTGATAATTTTTGTGAAGATAGGAGCAAATATACCATTTTTTGCTATGGTGAAAATCCATCAGGCAGAAAAATTCTGATTTGACCATAATTTTTGCAATCTACTTTTTATCATGCAAAAAGCTTCTAATCGGTTTGCGGAATTTGACTCGATCCGAGCTTTAGCCATAGTCAGTGTTGTGATTACTCATGCTGGGTTTGCGGCATTTCGCGATCGCCGAATTTTGTTTGTCTCCATCGATACATTTCAACTGTTCTGCGTACCAGCTTTTTTACTCCTCAGCGGTTTTTTCCTCACTAACAAACTCGACAATCAAAATAATCCCGGACAGGTAGTCAAAAAAAGACTGTCAAGAATTATACCACCCTACCTGTTTTGGTCAGTAACTTTGTACATCTTAAATAATTGGAACTCACTCCAAAAAATAGATTTACTGTCATTGCTCAGAAATATTCTGACAGGCTCCGTGATGCCTCCCTATTATTTCATCGTTGTAATTATTCAATGCTACGGTTGGTGGTGGCTGCTAGTGAAATCACGATTTTTAGAACCCATCAAAGTTTTGGGATTGGGTTTAACAATTCAAACAATTTTTACCATATTCTTTTACTTGAGCGCTCTCAAATACATATCAATACCTCTACCTTTGATGGAGCGCTGGATTTTTAGTTGGATTTTACCATTTTCAACAGGTCTATTTTTGGGCGCAGCCTATGACAAAATTCAACCAGTTCTCGAACGCAGAAAAATGCTAGTTTTAGGAGCAACAGTCCTCTTTTATCTAGCGAGTATTTGGGAATATTACCTGCTCAGCGGAGTTACGGCGGAGGGATGGTTTTTCCGCTCGTTTTTTAAACTATCTGCCCAAGGATACGCAATTTTGTTCGTCTTGTCGATCCTCGCATTTTCTAAAAATATCGCACTTCCCAGTAGAGTTTCGGGGTTAGTCAAACTCTTGGCTGCGTATTCATTCCCGATATATCTGCTGGATTCAACTGTCGTGCAATATGTATTGTTAGTGTTTTATAAATTTATCGATCCCGTACATCCGCTACTGAAGCTCAGCTTTTTAGTGACAGGGACTTTGTGCGGTTGTTTGGCGATTATTTACCTGTTGCAGAAAGTTTTGCCCAAAAAATACAGCCAGTACATTCTGGGAATTTAATCAGATTTTGTGTTTCAGCGAATGTCTTCATAAAACTGCTTGAGATACTTCGCTGAAACGCCAAACCCCCACAAAAAACCGATCGCAAGATAGATGGCAGTTGCTTTCAATTCGCCCCAATGCGCCACTCGGCGATCGCTACTTTGCACTATTCGATTAACCAACTTAATTTTACCACGTCGCACTAACTTTAAACACAAATCCGCCTCCTCCATAATTGGCAGCGTGGCATCGAAACCATCACATTCCCAAAAATCTGTACGCCGGCAAAAAATAACTTGATCCCCAAACAGCAGGCGCAATCCTTTAACAAACAAATGAGGTCGAAATAACAGCGGCGCGTAGTAAGTTTTAAGGTAATTGTGCAGCGAAACACCCCATCTTGTGTGCTGCGAACCAGCCATCAGGGAGATAAACCCGCCCCCGACAATTTCGGCATCGGATAATGTGTTTTGGATGACTGTTACGATGTCGTCGGGAACTAGAGTATCGGCGTGGAGGAAGCACAAAATTTCGCCTGTGGCGGTTTTGGCACCTAAATTCATTTGCACGGAACGGCCCGGCATACTGCTAAAAATAACACGGGTTGTGGAAGTAAGGGCGATCGCCACTGTTTCATCTTGACTGCCGCCGTCTACCACCAAAACCTCCCAAGCCGGAGGATTGAGAATGCTGAGTTGGCGGAGGGTACGTTCTAGACAAGTCGCTTCATTCAGGGTTGGGATGATAATAGAAACGCGATCCATCAGATTGAATTTTATGCCAAAACTATTATAATAAAAAACTGTGGCGATTGACAACTGCTGCTAGAGCTTCCACTAATCAGGACTAAAAAAATCGTGCAGAAAACAGAAGTAAAAAACGATTTAGAATTTTACGATGAAAATGCTGATAATTGGTGGGACGAAAATGCTAAAATCTATGCTCTCTACCATCTAAACAAACCCAGATTTGAGTTTTTCGACAGACACGCGACCAATTGGCGAGGGCTGAAAACCTTAGATGTTGGGTGCGGCGGCGGTTTTTCCTGCGAGTTTATGGCCGAGAGGGGCGCTGTGGTTTCGGGAATAGATCGATCGCACAAATGTATTGTAGCAGCCCAGAATCACGCAGTTACTAGCGGTTTCGAGATAGACTACAGACAAGGCTTTGCCGAAAATATGCCCTACACGGACAATACCTTCGATGTAGTAATCTGCGTGGATGTTTTAGAACACGTTGCCGATTACAAACAAGTTGTGTCAGAGGTTCACAGAATTCTTAAGCCCGGGGGAGTGTTCTTTTTCGATACAATCAACCGAACTTTTTCCTCGCAAATTGTGATGATTGGACTGATGGAAAATACCTTGCAGGAAATTAAACGAGGCGTTCACGATTGGGAAAAGTTTATTACCCCGGAGGAACTGTCTGCGGTAATGCGGGATACGGGTTTCGACAAGATTGAAATTAAAGGTTTTGATATGTTTGGAGAAATGGGGGCTGTTTTAGGCGAGATGCACGGTTTTTGGGAAAATCTTACAAGTGGAAAGCAACTATTTCCTTCTCCGGCAAGTTTCCAACAAGTTTCTCAAGTGCTAATCTCTAATATCGCTAACTATGTGGATTACAAAAAGTCTGGGTTGTTTAAAATCAAAATTAATGAGGATAGATCGATTATGTATGTTGGGGTAGGGGCGAAGAATTAGTCGGTTAATTGTTGATAGTTGACTGTTGTGATTAGGGGGCGGGTTGTAGAGAGATTTGTGCGATCGACCAAATCCCTCTACAACCCGCCCCATTTTTTTAGGCACAATTGCATATTATTTGCAAGTATTTTGAAATTTTACCGATCGCCCATTCCCGCTAGATCGCCCAAAACCACCGCTCCGTCTAAATTTAAGGCTGTAATTTATTCCGCTATATCGAATGTAGTCACCTTTTTGTTACAAATCTTAATATTAAATTATTGATATTTTAGAGGAATTGCATGGTAGCTTATTGAATATTAATTGCAATAACTACCGGAAGTTAACAGTACCTGGAGGTCAATCACCGTGACAGCAGCAATAGTTTCCGCGTCAGCCTCGCGAATCAGCGAGGGGCAACCTGCCGACAGCCAAAAACTGATGAGTTTGGGTCAAAATTCCGAAATACCCGACCTCGATCGCTCCAAAGATGTCACCATAGCCATCTTAGAAGGAGTAGGAACTCTCACGGTGTGCGATCGAACAGTCACTTTAACACCGGGAGTATTTGTGTTTGTACCCGCCGGCATCCCGCGCAGTCTAAAAGTAACAACGACACTGAATTTGTTACTAATTGACTGCGAACCAGACCCCGATATGAGTGATTCAGCTTGGTTGATGAATTTTCAACTTTAAGTAGATGAAAAAACAGTGTCCTTGCTGCCTTGACTCCCTAATTTCTCAGATTAACCACAATCGCGTTTACTGGTTTTGTCTGAATTGCAGGCAAGAAATGCCAAGTTCTGACTCAAAAATCAGAAATCTCAAGCACTATCAAATTTCACATTCGGAGTAAAAATGTCAAAAGCAATTGGTCTTTTCTACGGAACTACAACTGGCAAAACCGAGTCTGTAGCTGAAATTATTCGAGATGAATTTGGCGGCGATATCGTAACTTTGCATGACATCGGTCGCGCTGAAAATGATGATTTCGCCGAATACGAATGTCTGATTATCGCTTGTCCGACTTGGAATATCGGCGAACTACAAAGCGACTGGGAAGGTTTTTTACCTGAAATTGAAAATATTGATTTTAGCGGCAAAAAAGTAGCTTATTTGGGAACTGGCGACCAAGAAGGTTACCCGGATAATTTCATGGATGCAATGGGGATTTTGGCTGAAAAAATATCGGAACAGGGCGGTGAAACTGTTGGCTATTGGCCGACAGATGGCTATGATTTTAATGAATCTAAGGCCGTGGTTGATGGCAAGTTTTTGGGTCTTGCTATTGATGAAGACAACCAATCTGAAATGACGGAAGCGCGCGTCAAAGCTTGGGTATCTCAACTCAAAAAAGAATTTGGGATATAGGATTAACGGTAGGGCAGTTTGGTAAACTGCAAAATACCTGTATTTTTGGGGCGGATACTCTGAACCCGCCCCACAACCAGCTAACCTATGAGCATCTCTTGCGTCCTCTGCGTCCTCTGCGGTTCAAAGAAATAAGTTTTGTTTGTGCCAAAACATCCAGACTTGCTATCTCCATCTACATATTTATTCAGGGTAAGTGGGCAATGCCCACGCTACATTTTAACGTTATGTCTACTAAGTTCTAAATAACTTTATATCCAACTTAAAATTGATGAAATTCAGTTCAGATGACGTACTTTGGTTAAGTGTAAGTCCGAGTTTACATTGGTTCGATCGCTCTCTACTTGCCTATTTGAATCATTCTGTCCCCGTGCAAATATGGGAATATGAACAAACTGAAGACGAAGGTTGTTCTTTGGATATGGCTGTTGAGCTTTTGCACGACTTTTTAACAATGCGCGATCGCCCAATTCACCTCCTAGGCCACAGTACCAGTGGATTAGTTGGTTTAATGTATGCCCGTCGCTATCCTCACAAAGTAAGTTCTTTGGGACTTTTAGGTGTGGGTGTGCCATCTGCGATTAATTGGCAAGCACATTACTACACGCATCTTTCAGCTTTTCCCTGGAGTGGCAAACAAGTTTTAAGTCAAATGGTTGGCGATATGCTGGGATTCCAAAATCAAAGTATCAATCAAAAATTTATACCATATTTTGAGGATGACTTAGCCTGTTCTCCCTGTCCTCACTCTTTATTTAGGGTGATTAATTCTAGCGATAAAGGTGTAGAAGTACCTTTGTTGATATGTAGTAGCAAAACGGATTTTGTGGTATCTCCTATTGTCATGCGCCGCTGGTCAAAATTTCTCAAAAAAGGCGATCGCTTTTGGGAATGTCCAGACGGGCGGCATTTTTTCCATCACTTCTATCCGGAAGAAGTCGGGGAAGAAATACTTAATTTTTGGCTATCCCTACACAGTCGCCAACTGGTTTTAGATTTTAAATTTTAGGGGCGATTGCTATTTATTGTTCGATTTAAAGCGAAACAGCCGCATCCCATTTGCCGTCACGATTAAGGAAGTTCCCATGTCTGCAAAAACTGCAAATGCTAGCCCGACAAACCCAAAAGTTCCCAACAGCAAAAACAGCGCTTTTGTGACTATTGAAAAAATCACATTCTGCCGAATTACAGCTACAGTAAGGCGGCTCAAATCGACTGCATAGGCGAGTTTTCTCAAATCGCTGCCCACCAAAACTACATCGGCAGTTTCTAGGGCTATATCAATGCCGCCAACTGCAAAGCTGATATCGGCGGCTGCTAAAGCGGGGGCATCATTAATGCCGTCGCCCACCATTCCTACAGCCCCAAATTTTCGCAATTCTTGAATCTGTTGCAATTTGTTTTCTGGTAGCAATTCTGCTTTATACTCAGATAGGTTGAGTTGTTGGGCTATTTGCTGAGCTACAAAAGTGCGATCGCCCGTCAGCATCACCAGATTGTTCAAACCCATCTGTTTGAGCAAATGTAGGGCTTCGGCAGCTTCCAGTCGCAAGCCGTCAGCCAAAGCAATCACTCCCAACAAACCGCGGCTGCTGCCGACTAAAACGGGAGTTTGCCCTAATTTCTCGATATCATCTAGCAGAGAGACTGCTGATGTTGCCAGTTCGATATTTTGGTCGGCAAATAAGCGACGATTTCCGACAAGATAGAGGTTGTTTGCAAAATTAGCAGCAATTCCTTTACCCGGATAAGCCGTAAAATTTTCGGGAGTTTCTAACTCGATTCCTGCTTCCTTCGCTTTGGTAATAATTGCCTTAGCTAAAGGATGTTCCGATTTTTGTTCCAAAGAAGCTGCAATTAACAATACCGTGCTGGCGCTCAATTCTCCCAAGTCGTAAACCTTTTGCACAACGGGTTTACCTTCAGTCAAAGTTCCGGTTTTATCAAAAGCCAGACTCTTGATTTTTCCAGCATTTTCTAAGCCGTTTCCGCCCTTAAATAACACGCCTTGGCTGGTGGCTGCACCGATGGCGCTGACAATGGAAACCGGAGTGGAAATTACTAAGGCGCAGGGACAGGCTATGACTAACATTACCAGGGCGCGGTAACACCAGACGCTGAACGGTTGACCAAAAATTAAGGGCGGAATTAGTGTAAGGGCGATCGCACTTACAATCACAATAGGAGTATAAATCTCTGCAAATTTGTCCACCCACTGCTGAGTTGGGGCGCGGCTCGATTGCGCTGACTCGACTAAGTGCACAATTTTCGCAACCGTGGTATCATTCGCAGTGTGGGTAACTTTGACTTCCAAAAAGCCCGTTTGATTTAAAGTTCCGGCAAAAACCCGATCGCCCGTTTCCTTATCTTCAGGGATAGATTCGCCCGTAATTGGCGATTGGTCGATCGCCGAATTCCCCGATACAACTATCCCATCTAATGCTACCCTTTGGCCGGGACGAATTGTCAGAATTTCTCCAATTTGAATTTCCTCAACTCGCACCGTCACTTCATCGTTATTGTCACGCTTGACAGTTGCAGTCGCAGGTGTTATATCCATCAAACTAGCAATAGCATGGCGAGTGCGGCTGAAAGTGAAAGTTTGCAAAGTTGTTCCCAGACTAAACAGGAATACAACTAACGCCGCTTCAAACCAATCGCCTAAAGCCACCGCCCCAATTACCGAAATTGTCATCAACAAATTCATGTCGGCGCGGCGCAATCGCAACTCCATGAGGCCCGCGCGGGCGATCGCAAATCCGGCTACAATAATACCGATACCATAAAAACCGCGCGACAGCCAAATTGCGATTCCTAAATACTGAGTTAGCAATCCCAGAACTAATCCCAAGCCTGCTAAAATTACAGTCTGTCCCCGGCGATTGCGAATCCAGAATTCCCAGTTAGTGGGATTTGTCTTTTGAGTTTTCTGGACTGTTGAATGCTGGTGATGATGGTGTTCATGTTCGTGCGAACAACCGGAATTCTCCGATGATGGTATTGCTGTGGTAGTCTGTTCGATCGTGTAGCCTAAAGTTTGAATGCGATCGAAAATAGCTTTTTCTGTTACTTGTTGAGGATCGTAATTTAACCGCAAACTTTCTGTTGCAAAAACTACATTGACTTCGGTAAGTCCGGGCAGTTTTTGCAAGCCTGCTGCTACTGTTTTGGCGCAGTTGCCGCAGTCCATTCCGCCAATCTTAGTTTGTAGCGTTTTGAGGGAAGGAGTTTGAGTCATTATTCAGTATCCTTTTGAGATTTTAGAATGATTATCATCATTGAACATATATTCAGATGTTTAATAAAATCATATACCAAATTGTATAATTTTAACTGGTTAACTGGTTCCCAGGCAGAGCCTCCGGATCTGCGTTATATCAATTCCGGCTGCGCCGTCAGGTGACAAGCGAGGAGACGGCAGTGCCGTTTCCCTACAATTAATCACGGTAGGGACACGGCACTGCCGTCTCCTGATTTCTTAATGGCAAGTTGCAGAAACCGGATCTTTTGCTGACACCGACTCGCCCGGATTTACCCATACATAAATCTCGGTGGCATCGTCGGCGCAACTGTGACATCCACCACACTTTTTAGCTTCTGCCATTTTACTGATTCTGCCTTTGCGAATTAGGCGATTTAACATTCCGCGCAAAGCATCACCATCCATGCGGAAGTGAATTTTTAGATCCGCGATGGAGGCTCTTTTGTTGTCAGCAATAAATTTTTGGATGTCGCTTAAAATCATGGTTTTTCTCCTTTGTTTGATTCTTAAACGCAGATGAACGCTGTTATTGGTTAATGCTTATTAGTTACTGGTTATTTGCTGGCTGCTATGAATAACTAATAACTAATAACTAATAACGACTAACTACTGATTGCTTCCCGTCGCTTTGCTCGTTTTCCACCAGCCAGTTTTAATGCCACAAGAGTCAAGCCCATCGCTATGATTAGTCTGACAATGCAAACCAGAGATGAGTCTGGATGCTCTGAAAATGTGGCTATTTGATAGTATCCAACTGCTGTAAAATAGGCGACACCAGTAGTCCATAGACCTGCGAATACAGTCCACCCCAAGTTAGTTTCGCGGTAAAGTGCGGCCGTTGCAGAGACGCAGGGAAAGTACAGTAATACGAATACCAAATAAGCAAAGGCGGCTTTATCAGAACCGAACCGCTGGGACATTTGTCCGTAGGTGTTACCAGAAATACCTTGCGCTTCTGCTGCTGATTTTTGGTCTGTAATATTGGCAGAACTTAAGCCGAGGGGATCGAAAATTTGACCGGGAAGTTTTGTGAGATTTTCTGGGATGCTAAAAAATGCTTTGCCGATATTTCCCCAGAAGCTAAATTCTTCTTCTTTCTCCGGTTCTCCACCTGCTGCTTTTTGTTCGTCTGCTAGTTGAGTGTATAAGGAATCTAAGGTTCCAACCATGACTTCTTTGGCAAATACTCCTGTTAGTAAACCGACGGTGGCGGGCCAGTTTTCTTGGGTGATTCCCATTGGTGTAAATACAGGTGTTGCCGCGCGGCCGACGGCGCTAAGAATTGAGTCTTTGCTGTTGTCTTTGCCGAAGGAACCATCGGTGCCGACTGAACCCATAAATCCTAGTATAACGACCATAATTACGATCGCAATTCCGGCCTTTTTGATAAAAGCCTGCAATCTGTCCCAAGTCCGCAGCAGCACGCCTTTAAGCTTAGGAATGTGGTAGGGCGGCAGTTCCATCACAAACGGTGCAGCTTCTCCTTGCAGGATGGTGTTTTTTAAGATTAGCCCGGTGAGCACTGCTGCTAAAATACCTAACAGGTAAAGCCCCAACACCATGTTTTGACCGCCGACTTGGAAGAATGCGCCGCAAAACAGGGCGTAAACTGCTAATCTGGCACTACAAGACATGAATGGATTCATCATAATCGTCATCGTGCGATCGCGCTTATTTTCTAATGTCCGCGTCGCCATGATTCCGGGAATATTGCACCCAAAACCGATCATCATCGGTACAAAGGATTTGCCGGGAAGTCCGACAAATCGCATTAATCTGTCCATCACAAAAGCTGCCCGTGCCATGTAGCCGCAGTCTTCGAGGGCTGACAAACACAAAAACATCATCCCAATTTGGGGAATAAAAGTAGATGTAGTTTGAATCCCCCCACCAGCACCTTTTGCCAGCAGTCCGATCGACCATCCAGGGGCTTTGATAGTTTCTAAAAGGGCGCCGAAACCATCTACAAAAATTGTCCCGAAGAATTGGTCAAAGAAGTCGATAAACACTCCCCCAACGTTAATCGAAATGGTGAACATTAAGTACATCACCATCAAGAATACGGGAATGCCTAACCAGCGGTTGAGCACAATTTGGTCGATTTTATCGGAAAGATTGGCTTTGACTTCTCTGGAAGATTCGGCGACGCCTTGAGTCAGGGTGCGGATGAAGGTGTAGCGGCTGTCGGCGATGATAATATCTAAGTCGTCATCGAGGGTTTCGTGGACTCGGCGGCGGTGCGGGACGACTATTTTTTCTAACTCTGTATTGGCGAGTTCCGGGGCGACTTCATCCTGGTATTCTAGTAGTTTCAGGGCTGTCCAGCGGGCATCGATACTGCGGTTTGGGCTATGCTGTTGGATATGCGGGATTAGTTGGGCGATCGCATCTTCGATGACAGCCGGATAAGCTACACAGGCAGATGGTACGATCGGCTTAACCAGCGCCTTATTCACAGCATCGCGCAACAAAGGCACCCCGTCATTTGACGTAGCACTCATCGGCACTACAGTACAACCGAGACGTTCTGCGAGTTTGCTAACATTAATTCGGATGTCTCGTTCCTTGGCAACATCCATCATGTTTAGCGCGACTATCATCGGCACGCGCATCTCTAAAATTTGCGTTGTGAGATACAAATTTCGTTCTAAGTTGGAAGCATCAACAATATTCACAATCACATCAGCTTCGCCAGATAGCAAATAATCTCGCGCTACCAATTCATCGAGTCCGGTATCTCCATCTTCGGCATCGATAGAATAAACTCCCGGCAAGTCAACAATAGTAATTACAAAACCGTCGTGAGGGTATTTTCCCTCTTTGCGTTCAACTGTTACTCCCGGCCAATTACCGACTCGCTGGTTAGCACCTGTCAACGCATTAAATAAAGTAGTTTTTCCACAGTTGGGGTTGCCCACCAATCCAATGATTTGCTTAGTCATTCTTCTACTTCCTGTACAAATAAGATATTGGCTTCATCTTTCCGCAAACTGAGTTTGAAACCCCGCACTAGGATTTCTACGGGATCTCCTAGGGGTGCGTGGCGGGTAACAGTAAATTCTGTTCCCGGCGTCAATCCCATTGCTAACAATTTACTTTTGTAACCGCGGGCTGTTTTCTCATAGCCAACTACTCGGCCGATGCTGCCAACAGCTAAATCTCGCAGTTGTTTTTTATCGTTCATTTTTTTCTATTGTAATGGCTAGTTATTCAGTTGACAGTTAACAGTTAACAGTTGACAGTTGACAGTTGACAGTTGACAGTTGACAGTTGACAGTTGACCGCTTGAGGGCTACCTCTCCATAAAAGGAAGAGGATTGAAACAGTAAATAATTTTGTTTTATTTCCCCCTAAAACGAGGAGGTTTTAAACCCATTCTTCTTGGTAATTGGTAATTGGTAATTAAGTGCATTGGTCATTGTTCATTGGTAAGCTGTTGTGGCATTTAAACTGTATGTCAAGAAATAATCAAACTCTTGCGGGGTGGATTCGCAGTACCGCCCCGAATATTGCAGTTTAAATAAGCAACAGCTTAATAACTTTTTTTCATGTCCAATGCCCAATGCCCAATTCCCAATTCCCAATTCCCAATTTCCAATTCCGCTAATTCCGTTAATTCGTACACATAATTTTTTGTGCCATACCCGCCCCCAAACCAATGCGGTTGTCGCCAATTCCCACAATCACCGAGCCCCCAGAATTGCTGACTATTTGAACTTCTATGCCGGGGACTAATCCCATGCCGATGAGGCGTCGCACAGTGCCTTCTGAACCTTTGAGTTTGACTATCCGCAGCTTGTCGCCAACGCTTGCCATTGCTAGCGGGAATGATTTACCTTGAGCTGAGTCTGGCTGAATTTCTGTGCTATCCTCTGCGGTTTGAGAGACTTCTGGTGTCTCGCCGTAAAAGGTAAAAGCCCCGAACTGTCTGGGGTTTAGCTGTTCGTTTTGTTGGCTGTATTCTTGGGTGTTTTCTTTCATCTGTTCTGGTTGTCGATCGATTTTAGTAACTTTTTGCTTTGGCTTGCTTGTGCACCAGACTTGAGATTAATTCTCAATACTGGCAGCGCACAATGGTATACATCGCTAAATTTCCAGTTTCAGCGAACTCTTTCCCTGTTAATATTTCGGACGCAGCCATCCAACCAGCCCAGAAAGACGATTTTTTGGCGAGTTCGTAGTTTTAATCTCTCTTGCGTTAGATGCCAATGTGCGCTTTAACCCCCACGAAGCAATATCTACTGCTCTTAAGCATAGTAGATTAAAAAGGAATTATTAGCAACTATTCTCAAATATTTTAACATATAGTTAACCAACTCAGCCTTAGCCGAGACACCACGAGACTAAATATAGATCCTGGTTTCAGAGGTCGATCGCCCTAAATCCTCAAGTAGGAGGCGATCGAGCATATATACTTAAATATTTGAGGGGAAGGGGCGATCGCGGAGGCATCGGCCCTACCGATTCACACTTTATCAAGAATTATGCCAGCAAGTTTTCTCCCAAAGTCGATCGCACAACTCACAGAATCTACCTCAATTGCCTTAGCTAAAAGCATTCAAGTAGAGGCAATTACAACGAGTCTCAACCAGCAGCCAATTGCCACAACCTACGCGCGCCAAGGCAGCGGAAACACCCCCATTTTGTTAATTCACGGCTTCGACAGTTCCGTATTTGAATACCGCCGCCTGTTGCCGCTGCTTGCCGAAAAAAATGAGACTTGGGCGGTTGATTTGTTGGGTTTTGGCTTTACAGAAAGAGCGGCGGATTTGCCATTCAGTCAAAAAGCGATTGGAAGTCACCTCTACTATTTCTGGAAAACCCTTATTTCGCAGCCTGTAATCTTAGTTGGCGCGTCGATGGGAGGTGCCGCAGCAATAGATTTCACTCTCAATCATCCCGAAGCCGTCAAAAAATTAGTGTTAATAGACAGTGCTGGTTTTGCGGTAACATCTAATAAAGGAAAATTTTTAATCCCTCCTTTAGGATATCTAGCAACTTCATTTTTACGCAACCCAATAATTCGCCAAAAAATTAGCGTCAATGCTTATTTCGACAAAACTTTGGCTTCTGTTGACGCACAAACCTGCGCGGCTTTGCACTTAGAAATGCCCAACTGGAATCAAGCTTTAATTGCATTTACCAAAAGTGGAGGTTACGGAGGTTTTGGGCAAAAACTATCGCAAATTCAGCAGCAGACGCTGATTTTGTGGGGAAAACAAGATAGAATATTAGGGACTGCGGATGCAGAAAAATTTAAAAGTGCGATCGCAAATTCCCAACTAATTTGGATACCGGATTGCGGACACGTTCCCCACTTAGAAAAACCACAGATTACCGCTCAACATATCTTAGATTTCATAGCTAAAGTAGCAGGTTCGTAGTGAGGACTTCAGTCCGCATCTCAGGTTCGTAGTGAGGACTTCAGTCCGCATCTCTTATCAGAGGACTGAAGTCCGAACAATCAAACGTTAAACTTTCGGTAAATACTTTTGTACAATCGTCCATCCTGTGAGCAACACAATAACAAATCCCCCACACAAAGCCAAATTAGTGCCAATGTGTAGCGGACGCGCCCAAGGATGTTTAGGGCCAATTTGCAGCCCGCTTCCTACAGAAACCAACACCAACGCCACCACAGCCAACCCCGCCGGTAAATGAGCTGAGTGACCCAAATTGCCATAGTATCCGAGCGTACCGACTACGCCAATTAAGAGCAGTAAAATTACCAGAGTCGCCATCCCCGCACCAGTCCCCAAATGAAAGGGACGCAGCCATTTTGGGCGCGACTGTTTCGTGCTGCGGGCGGCAAACATCCACGTTCCAGTAACGGCCAACAACAGGTAAGCCAAAAGCGCCACACCCATTGACCACGCCGCTATTTTCCACAACCACAAGAAAGAAGGCAGATTCATGATTTAAATCCCGAGTTAGGGATTTGCAACAAAGGTTTCTTTCCGATTTTACCTGCACCTGAAACCAAAAATGAATATTATTGGCAGAAAGTGCGATCGCACTTTCCACAGATTCCATCTATCAGGACTCAATTCAAACGCCGGATATCACACTCAGATTCATTGACGTTATTGATTTGTAAATAAGAGTGTTTCCCAAGCGCCTTCCCTTCTAGCTTCGTGGTTTAACTGTCAACAAAAGGCATTTTATAAAACCCTAATTTTTGTTCTACGATCAAGCGGAAAAACGGCAGACCTTCTATCAAATATCTTCTCCACAACCTTCTCGGTTCGCTTAACAGTCGGTACGCCCATTCGATGCCGACTTCGCTCATCCATTTCGGAGATCTTGCTTTGCAACCAGCTTCAAAATCAATGGTTGCACCTACGGCCAAGAAAACTTTCACGTGTGTGAATTTACTCCTGTATTTAACCAGCCACTTCTCTTGCTTCGGCGCTCCCACTCCTATCGCCAGAACTGTAGCTCCTGATTTATTGATCGTGTCAATTATTGCTTCACACTCCTCCTCATTTTTTTCAAAGCCAAAAGAAGGAGAAAGTGCTTCAACAACTATTTCTCTACCAATTTTTTGATTGATTTTTTCCTGAGCTTTCCTGGCAATTCCTTCAGCCGCTCCTAGCAAAAATATTTTAACGTCCTCGTTATCCTTGTGATACATATAAAATGCCGGAAACAAGTCAGAACCCGAAATCTTTTCCTTGATAGGAGTACCCAAAAATTTTGAGGCATACATCAAGATTTGACTGTCGCAGACTCTATAACTAGATGTATTGTAAGCTTCATAAAAGTCGCGGTCATATTGCAACTTAATTAAGTGGTCTACATTGGGTGTAAATACGACACCACCTTCGTCATCTAGTTTTTCAAACAACTCTGTAATTGTAAAGTTATCTATCGCTACATTCAATAAATTAACTGTTTTCATTTTTTTATTCCCATCTAGCCTTGATATTCAACTACAACTCAAACCATAAACCCACAATACAGCAAGAGTGTTTTCACTACTTGGGCGTGGGTGTGAATATACTTTTTTTAGTATATCGCCCTACACCCTACCTGTCCAGTCAGAATGTTTAAAGATTGTGTAAAGAATCTGCTGCTTTTAGGAAAAAGTGTATAAAGCTAATTTGGTTTACAACTCGCAACACAGTTTTAATCAAAACACAATCCGGTGCTAATGTTTGAAACCTTGCCAATTAATGTCGATATTTTATTTTATTACATTAATTTTCAGCCAACTGAGAAAGAGATTGCAACTTCCCAACTAGATTTAATACAAACATAGTAGATTCTTAAATTTTTGTATCTAGAGAATGCAATATATTTTCAAGCTTTGAGCGCGCTCAAAGCTTGAAAATCATCCTGATTTTTGGTGAACCAGCGACTGTCTTCTTGGTGGCGAAGGCGAAATGGTTTTCTTGGCCTTCAGACTTTCTGGAGCTTTTAAAGCCAGACCCGATATTCCTCCAGCAATGACCGCAAAAATCGGGTTAGCCATAGCGTTCAAAACACAGTCAAACATATACATAGTTACGGCTACTCCCAGGGCCGCAGCGGGCGCTACTTTCGGATGAGACCAGGTTCTGGCGGGATACTTGAACGCAAAGACGACAACAGGAAGTAAAAATGAAGCAAATAAACTAACTAAACCGACTGCACCGTTGATGCCAAATGCAATAATCCACAAGCTATCGGTGACCGAGATATCTTTACCGTACCCGTCGTATACGCGGTTTCCGCCCGAATCCCCCCAGCCAAAAATAAATCTTTGTCGCGCTTTATCTCCTAATATCTCTTCCATGTCAAATCTAAACTTCAGAGAGGCGGCCCGTTCTTCGCCAAATATGGGATTGATTACGCTCATCACGTCGTGGCTCGAGAATTGACCAGATGCAGCTACGTACAGATAAAACGCTATATATCCAATTACGAATAGTAGTGGCAAAGAAGTGCGAAACCACTTGGCACAAAATAATATGAGTAACGCGATAAAAAATAAAGTATAGGCACCTGTAGAACGGCAGAGGAAAAAAGCGATAGTTAATACAATTGCTAGAGTCTTAATGTTTTTGCCCTGAAACTTTTTGAGCGTCCCAGTTTGCCAGAGCCAAATTCCGATTAAGGCTGCTGTCATCATCCACACGCCCACCATCAAACCGTGCTGCATAAATACTACAGGTCTCCACCCCCCCATGCGCCTTGCTTGACCCCAGTCCTCAAAGGCGTTGACGCCGTAAACCATTTGGTGCAGAAGTGGGCCCTTAACCCCTTCCAATAAAGTAAAAGGAACGTAGGCTAAACCACCTGCAAAAATCCCGATCGCCAATTGTCGCAGCCCGTCTAAACTACCCAGATACAACCGTCCAAAAAAATAAGGCAGACCCCAAGTAACGATTTGGTTGAAAGTCGGAGAAATTGGGCTACCGCCATTAGTAAGTTGTGAAACAATTGGAGACAAACAGCAAATTACGATTGGCACGTCCAGCCAGCCAGGCTTAAATTTGGTGAGGCGCTCAGTGTCGTAGATAATAACACCCAGCAAAATGGCGTAGCAAGATGCGGAAACTTTGGTATAGGCGGGCAATATGGGGATGGGATAAGAAACTTGTGGTAAAAATAGCCACGCTGCCACAAAAGTGATAATTACCGCCCGCTGAGTCGGAAACCTCACAAACAAGTAAAGAACGATCGGGATCAAACCGAACATCGTCAATGGGATTAATGCAGCCATAGGTTTTTTTGGCAGTAAAATGGTGGTAGAAAGACTACTTTATTTCCCGGATCTGAATTCTCGCTCCTACGATCGCCTCTTTACCCGATCTTGATAAAGCGGTTCTCAAGCGTGGTGAGGTATGCCCACGGAGACCTATGACGGAGGCCAATGCCCTATGCCCTATGCCCATGAGTACCTCATATGAAAGCTCGAAAGGCTATAAATAGATCTGATTCTTTTACGCTGAACATTTCTCAACATAGCTGTGCAATGCTGGAGATGTAACGATCGCAATTCCGTCATGGCTGACAGAACAGGTCGAATCCGA
>NZ_JAEQDD010000076.1:0-9578 GCF_020737885.1 Microcoleus sp. PH2017_34_RAT_O_A
TCAAATCGAGAGAGCCAATCAAAATCAAAATCAACTGCAATCTCAAATATCCGACTTAGAAAATCAGTTAGAAAATGGGCGTCAAACTCGATCGCAATTAGAGTCTCAACTAGAAACTGCTAACAGAGAGCGATCGCACATTTACGCCCAACTCTCGGAAATGCAAAGTCAAATCGAGAAAGCAAACCAGAGTCAAGCTCAACTTCAATCTCAAATATCTGAGTTAGAACATCACTTAGAAACAGTATATCAAGAACGGTTGCAGCCAACACCGGAAATTACTGCAACAGCGGAAGAATCACCAAAAGCTGAATTACTAGATAAAAACGCCGAGTCAACCCCAGAAGCAGCAATTTTGAAAAATCAAGAATTTGTAGTTTCTCAGCAAGGCGAAGGTGACTATACCACTATTAGCGAAGCCCTAAAAAATGCTGTTTCAGGTACGCGAATTTATGTGCATCCGGGTGTGTACAAAGAAAGTATAATAATCGACAAATCTGTGGAAATTATCGGCAACATAGAAGCGGGTAGCGTCACTGTTGAAAGCAGCGATTCAAACTGCATTCAAATGGCAACAGACAGCGCTTTAGTCCGAGGATTGACAATTAAAACAACAGGAAAATATTACGCTGTAGATATTCGCCAAGGCGAGTTAATCGTAGAAGACAGCGATATCACTTCTGCCAACTATTCTGTGGTAGTAATCTGCGGCTCTAATGCTAATTCAGTAATCCGTCGCTGTCAAATTCATGATGGAATATGGAACGGAATCTTTATCTCGGATAATGGCAAAGCAACGGTGGAAGATTGCAATATCTATAATAACGGCACTCTGGGAATAGGTGTCGGATTGGGAGGAAAATTGATTGCGCGCAGGTGTAGAATTAATGGTAATGAAGGTGAGGCGATCGCAGTTTACAGAGATAGTATTGCTACGGTGGATGATTGCGATTTAACCGGCAATACTGGGGGTGCTTGGCGGATTGCAGATAACGGATATATTCGCGGGAAAGGCAATCAAGAATAGAAGAAGTCATTAGTCATTTGGGACGGGCTAGAAGCCCATCCCACAAAAATCTTTTTTATTGTGGGATGGGCTTCTAGCCCGTCCTAATTATTTTTGCAAGAAGTCTATAATCTTAAACAAAAGACTTAACCGCATTTGCCAAATCCGCCGCATACTCTTCGTGCAAGCCCAAAGAACCAGGGATAACTCGCGATTCTACTCCCGGTAATTGGGCTAATACTTCCATTTCCGCCTTAGATTTGGGCGGTGCTTTCTCAGCAATTACAACCATCACCGGCACTGCTAATTCTTGGAAGTTGGCGACAAATTCTTCTCGGGTTTTTGCCGGATCTAAACCACCAGTTACAAAAGCCGCCGAACCAAATCTCGCACCTACTTGCTGCGTGACTTTCCATTTGTTTTGGATGAAATCGGGGGTGACTTTTGCTGCATCCGCGTAGACGTGGCGGCGGTACATTAAACCCAGGAATGACGGCGCAGTGTTCAGTTTGTAAAGGAATTGACCGAGTAAGGGCGATCGTACTAATTCTCTGACAATTCCGTGCCAGCCGCTTTGCTGTTTGCTCATCGTCGGTAAAGGCCCGCGCCAAGTCGGTGCAGCTAACACAATTTTTGACCAAACATTCGGCTTTGACTGCGCTAATTGCATCGCATAACCCGCAGCGTGACCGGCCGCAACTACAGCCACAGGACTGCTAAAAGTAGACTCAACAAAATCCTGAATAAATTGATGATATAATTGCGGTTCGTAGTCGGTGCGCGGGCGATCCGAGTCGCCAAAACCAGGCCAATCTACACTCACAACTTGAAAGTTAGGCGCCAACAATTCCGCTAAAGGACGCATTTCTGCTCGTGTTGAAACCGTACTGAAAGCTGGCAGCAATAATACGGTGTTTCCTTGTCCTCTGGTTTCGTAAATAACTTTGATTTGCGTTCCTTTCCAGTTCCAGAGATATTCTTGAACTGTCGCGGGATAGCTGCCATAATTAGATTGGATTAAATCAGCAGTCTGAGTCACAGCTTTTGCTCCTGTTAATTTGCTTCTGCTTGCGCGCTAACTTCGCAACCCAGTGCCTTGTTTCTCATCATTTGAAAGATGTTATAAAATCCGTTAGCGCGAGAAGGTGTCAGGCTCACATTCAATCCCGTATCTTGAATAAAATCTGGGGTAACGCTGACTATTTCCGCAGGCGTCAATCCGCTTAAACCTTCGACGAGCAAGCCAACTAATCCTTTGACTAGCTGAGCGTCTGAATCGCCTTCAAAGGAAACTTTTCCGTCGGCTAAAGTTGCGGTAATATAAACTTGTGACACGCAGCCAGAAACTTTGTTCTCTGGCTGTTTATTGCTTTCGGGAAATGGTGGGAGTCGCTTGGCATACCACAGCAGTTGTTCGTAGCGCTGTTTCGGATCGGAGTGTCGCTGGAAGCGCTGGACAATTTTAGCTAGGGTTGGCGGTAGCGCGGTATTTGCGGACATGATTTCGAGTAGCGGTTTACATCGCTAATATTATACATTTCATTTTAGCAGTCGGTGCGGGCGATCGCCAATCAGAATAGGTTATTGTAGAGAAAAATTGCGTGAAGCGTTCGCTCTCCCCTTCCCGAAGGCTAGCTATCCCGTTATTAATCGCCCTACAAATCTCAACGGAGGAAATATGGTATTTGGTGCAGTTGACGAACATTGGTGCCGAGTTGTGATGAACCGCGAAACTCGCAACATCGTTAAAAGCTTGCAGCCCGATCGATTAAATACCTTAGAAATCTCTGGCGACAGTTGGGGCAAATTAGAATCTTTTCAAAGCTATAAATCCGTCAAATATCCAGAGTTTGACATTTGCGAGTGTTGCCTCGATCAAACATTTGATTTAATCATTGCCGAACAGATATTTGAACATTTACTTTGGCCTTACCGCGCTGGCAAAAATATCTATCAAATGCTCGACAAAAACGGTTATTTTTTAATAACTATACCGTTTTTGATTCGGATTCACGATTACCCTAACGACTGCTCTCGCTGGACAGAAACAGGAATCAAATACCTGCTGGCTGAATGCGGTTTCAATTTAGAGCGCATCCAAACAGGCTCTTGGGGAAACCGCGCTTGTATTGTGGCAAACTTCTCAAAATGGGAATATTACAATGCTTCCATTCATTCGTTAGCAAATGAGCCGGATTTTCCCTTAGTAGTATGGGCTTTGGCGCAGAAATAACACCCCGATCGAGCGATTTGAGATTTGAGATTTTTGGTTTTAGATTTTGGATTTTAGATTTTAGATTACCGAAGAAGACTGCGCCAAACTACGAGAGAGTCGATCTTACAAAACAACGTTAGCTGAAGCAGTCTTGGCGATCGCACTCAACTCAAGTCCAAGGGCGGCAAACCGCGCAACTGACGCAGGGAATTGATGCACAACTGACAGTCGCAGCCAAACAGCGCCGCTGCTGCATCGCTTTCTTCCTCCGTAAAATCTAGCATCGCCACCGGTTCTTGATTCGGGCGCTGCCAACCGATTCTGGCCTTGGAATTAGCAGCAGCAGCCTTACCGGGAAGGCGCATACAAGTCAGACGTTGGGTGTGGGGCGATCGCACGCAGGTTGGCGCATCAGCCGATTTACCCGGTGTTTCGCCTATGTTTTGAGTTTGGGCGATCGCGCTCAAAGACATCAGAGATCCAAACAGCGTCGGACTTACAAGCAAAGTGAGGAGCAATCTATTCATGTGTCGTCCATAAGAACTTTAACGTACACAGTAGCGGATTATCTGTGGCAATTCAACAAGGTTTTTGGCTTGCATCAGTACAGTTTGCCGTTATTAAGGTTTAAAATCCGAATATTTTTTTATCAAACTTGCAATAATTCCCCGTATTGGCAAGCAGATTTTTGCGATCGGTATCGCCTGTGCTTCCCAGTTTAAGATTTGTTGCAAGTTTAGAGAATTCCCTTAGCTAGTGATAACAAAATCATTCAATGTGGGTAAAATAATGTCAGTCAGGGCAACTCGAAGCAGCGCACAAGTTTACATCGGAAACCAGGTGGGGAGTGATGAGTACAGTTTTAGTTGTGGAAGATTCCCGCAGCCAGCGGGAGTGCATTTCACATCAGTTGAAATGCAGTGGATTAAATGTAATTCAAGCATCTGACGGTGTGGAAGCACTAGATAAAGTTGAGAGAAGTTACCCGGATTTAGTATTATTAGATATCGTCATGCCCCGCATGGACGGTTACGGTGTTTGCCGTTTAATCAAAGCTAATCCCGAAACTCGGAATATACCAGTAATATTTTTAACCGGCAAGGGACAGCAGCTAGCTTTGTTCTCCAGGGCGATCGATCGCGCCGAGGCGTATGTTAGCAAACCTTGGCAGCCCAGGGAACTTTTGGCAACCATCAAAAAAGTCTTGATGAATGCCAATATTAAGTTCGATCGGGCTTCGGCTGACGCTTGGACGGAATACGGCATTTTAAACTTAAGTACCATTGAATTGTATCAAAGTCGCGCCGATGCTTGGACAAAATACAGCGCCCAAATTATTAAATTGTACGATACCAGCATAGCAGCTTTTCAGCAAGCTTTGGCAATTGAACCGACTCACTCGACAGCCAACAAGTATCGCAACCGAGTTCAGACTATCCGGGCAATTTTGATGAAAAAGATTGAGCAAAATCAACCTTGCAAAGTCTGCGACTATTATTACGGCAAAGATGGTATCAATTGTGCAGTACATCCCGCTGGTCGCCCTCAGCCTTTTTGTCGCGATTGGGAGTTTAATTAATTCAACTACAATGAAAACAAATAACCGCACCAACTTGGAAAAACTGCTGCAAGAAAGAAACGAAAACCCCCAAAGAATGGCAGAAATTGACGCCCAAATTAATGCAACTTTTCGTCAAAATCACACAATCTTGGTAATGGATATGTCGGGATTTTCTCGAACAACTGTCCGTTACGGAATCATTCATTTTTTGTCAATGATTCACCGGATGCACGGAATTGTCAAACCGATAATTGCGGAATGTGGCGGTACTGTTGTTAAGGAGGAAGCAGACAATATTTTTGCAGTATTTCCCGATGTAAAATCTGCTGTGGAATCTGCAATTGACTCTCTGAAACAAACGGTGGCTGTCAACACGACTCTGCCGCCGGATATGGATATTTACCTCTGCATTGGTATTGGCTGCGGCGATGTTTTGATGCTGGAAGGAGAGGATATGTACGGATCGGAATTTAATCTAGCAGCCAAGCTGGGAGAGGATTTGGCGGAACGGGGAGAGATTTTGCTTACCTCAGCAGCGTTTGAAAAGTTTGAAGGTGATAAGCAAGATTGGGAAAGAATAGATTTTTCGATTTCGGGTTTGGAGTTTGTGGCGTATAAGCAGGTATCATCTACTTAATTTATCTCAGGTTTTTTTCACAATATAAAATAGAAAATTGATGAGAAACCCAGTTCCTTCGCAAATACCCGGTTAGTCTACGATTTTTAGTACATTCCTCGACGCAACTTGCACTCTTATAGAGGTTAGTCTTCTGGTACGTTGTTGCGCTTCAGCGCTCTTTGATATATAAAGTAGAAAAGGGTCATAAAGCGCAACAACCTTCAAAGAAAATTGCACTCTTATAGGGATTAGTCTTTAGGTACGTAGTTGCGCTTCAGCGCTCTTTTATATATATAGCCTTTCTCAAAAAGGTGAGGTATGACTGACAGGTTATATAACCACTGAAACCAAGAGGGCTCTCTTCCCAACAACGTCCGCGAATCTTTCGCTAGATCCGCTATAAATTAGAAAAGAGCGCTGAAGCGCAACAACGTACCTTTATTTAATCTCAAAAAAGATAGAGTTTAAAGAAAACAGGATTGACGCATTTCTAACCACTCGTGCGTCCAATAAATTAAAAAATCAGATGATTGACGAACAAAAAAATTGGCAAACTATCAATTTAGCGAATATTCAACAGAGGCTGGCTTGGGTGCAACAACAGCCGGATGGAGTTGTGTTTTGCAAAGAGTCGGGAGTTCACTATGTTGCAGTTAGAAAAGATAAAGGTCAAATTAAGCTATGTTTAGTAGAAAAAGTGAATTTGTATACAGATTTATTGCAATCTGTGTTCAACCTCAACAATCCTCTGCATTTAGTTTCAGAATATACCCAAGCGATGATGTTGGGTTTATTGTGGCAAAATCAACCTAAAAAAGTTTATATAGCTGGGTTTGGCGGTGGCAGAATTCCGTTAGTTATGCACCATTATTTGCCGGAAACTGTTGTAGAATGTGCTGATGTAGATGCGATCGCGATTTCAGCCGCCATTGAGTGTTTTGGAGTGCACTTCGACAGCAGACTCAGCGTAGCAATCCAAGATGGGAGAGAGTATCTAGAGCAGCAAAGCCCAGATGTGCAGTACGATATAATCATGACTGACGTGTTTTTTGGCAACGGCTACTTTCCGCACCGGCTAGCAACTAAAGAATTTTATGAACTTTGCCAAAAACATTTGTCAACCGCTGGAGTTGTTTTAGTAAATCTGCTGCAAAGAGATGAGTTTTATGCCCAAAAGGTGAAGACTTTTCAAAGCGTGTTTTCCCAGGTATACGTATGCCCTTGGAAGGATATTAATAGTGTTTTAATTGGGACTAACGGCCCTATTTTAGACAAAGACGAGATTGTTTCCAGAGCAAAATATGTGCAAGATGGACATGAATTTTCGTTTTCCTTGACAGACAGAGCTCTTGATGTGAAAATAGGTTCAGAATTGTCTCAGATTATAGCTAATTTAGACCAAGCTCAAATTTTGACCGACGATTTGCCACCCGCCGGTTATTTTGATTCTTGGTTATTTTGATATCCAACACAACAAAACTGGTTCGTAGTGAGGACTTTAGTCCTCTGAAAATGAGGACTAAAGTCCTCACTACGAACTTAATTAGTATTTTTTTTACCGGATTGGATATAATTTATCCTTTAATATATTCAGCCATTTGCTTTTCTAGGCGATCGATCAATGTATCGACATCCGCTGCTGCGAGTTCAAAACAATCAGGGGGTGCGGGGTCAATTTCAAACAAAATTAGCTTGATTTCACCTTCGCCGATCGCCAAAATCGCTACCTCTTTCTCCGGTTTGTGAGCGTTTAGCACTCCTAAAATTTCCTGAATATGACTTTTAACTTGACGGTTTAACTCTTCTACTGCCTCTTTTTTACAGTACACGAAGCGTGGCGTTCCGGCAATATCAATGCCCAAAATATCGTCGCTTTCCTCTCCTCTTTCCTGAAGGAGTCCCCAAGCTAAAGCCGCCAATTCTTGTTTGTTGGCTGCTACAAATTTATCTAATTTGCGGCGCCAGTTATTTTGTTTTTTTTCTTCTGAATCAGGGCTACCAAATAAAAACATTTTTTCTCTTTGCTTGTAGAAACTAATATCTTACGGTTATTGGTTATTTGTTATTGGTTACTGGTTACTGGTTATTTGTGATTCGTTATTGGTTATTTGTGATTCGTTATTAGCAGACTGTGAATAACTAATTACCAATGCCAAATGCCCAATGCCCAATGACCAATTACCAATTAGCAAATTCAACCTAAAAGCGCAGCGCTTTTATTTTATACCAGATTGCACCCGCCAGAGCGACGCATAAACTCCATTATGTTCGATAAGTTGTTCGTGATGCCCCGATTCTACCACTCGCCCCTGCTCCATGACAAAAATGCAATCGGCATTACGGACAGTAGAAAGACGGTGGGCGATCGCAATTGTAGTCCGATTTTTGGTAATTCGTTCGAGCGATCGCTGAATTGCGGCCTCCGTCTCGTTATCCACCGCTGAAGTAGCTTCATCCAGAATCAAAATCGGCGGATTCTTCAACACAGCCCTCGCAATCGCAATCCGCTGCCGCTGTCCCCCCGACAATTTTTGACCGCGTTCCCCTACAATAGTGTTGTAACCGTCCGGCAATTGCGCGATAAACTCGTCAGCTTCCGCAATTTGAGCAGCATTTACTATCTCTCGATCGGTGGCATCAAAAGTGCCGTAAGCAATATTTTGGGCCACCGTACCGTGAAACAAGAATACATCTTGACTCACCAATCCGATCGCTCTCCGTAAATCTTTTAAATTCAGGGTAGTTAATTCTATGCCATCGAGATAAATCTGACCATATTGTACCTCGTACAGCCTCATAATTAATTTTACCAGCGTACTTTTTCCCGAACCAGTCGCGCCCACAATTGCCGTAGTCTTCCCCGCCGGCAGAGTCAGGGAAAAATACTGCAAAATCGGTTTTCTTTGATTGTAATAAAAGGTAACATTTTTAAATTCCAGCGTGCCTTTAATCGAACTAACCGGCAGCCGAATATCACCCGTGCGAATTGCGATCGGCGTATCCAACAAATTCATCACCCGATTAGTAGAAGCCATGGCGCGCTGGTATCGATCCATAGTATCACCCAGGCGGGTCAGGGGCCACAGCAACCGCTGCGTCAAAAACACCAAAACGCTGTAAGTCCCTACAGACAATCTGCCCGCCACTACCTCCAAACCGCCCAGAAATAGCGTTGCAATAAAGCCCAGGAAAATCACCACGCGAATTAGCGGAATAAAAGCTGCCGAAATTGCGATCGCCCGTCGGTTACTTTGGCGGTAAGCTTGACTTTGGGTTTCGATGCGCTGAGTTTCATAATCTTCGGAAGTAAAACTTTTAATAGTAGTAATTCCCGTCAGATTATTCGACAATTGCCCGTTCAAAAAACTCACCTTTTCCCGCACATCAGCATACAGTGGAGCAAGGCGATTTTGAAATGCAAGCGAGCCCCAAATAATAAAAGGAATTGGCAGCATTGACAGGATAGCAACAGCAGGAGATGCTGCAAAAAAAGCGGCGCTAATCACAATTACCGTCGTACTTACCTGAATCACTTCATTGGCACCACCGTCTAAAAAACGTTCCAGTTGATTGATATCATCGTTGAGAATCGAAATCAAACCGCCCGTGCTGCGTTCTTCAAAATAAGCTAATTCTAATTCTTGTAAATGGCTGTAAGCTTCCAGACGCAAATCGTGTTCGATATCCTGAGCCAAATTGCGCCACAAATAATCATAGGCATATTCAAAAACCGATTCCAAAGTCCAAACAATCAAACTCAAAAAAGTAATGATTGCGAGTTGCAAAACGACATCTTTTATGCCCCACTTAGCAAGGATAGAATCTTGTTGTTTCACCACCACATCAACGGCAATACCGATTAATGCTGGTGGCGCTAAATCAAAGAATTTATTCAGCAGCGAACAAATACTTGCCAGCCAAGTTTTCAGGCGGTAGCGGCGCCCGTACTTCAGCAGCCGCTTGAGGGGATGGACAGGTTTAGAGGGATTTGGTGACAATTGAGGATGGGGATAATTGGACAAGTTTTAGATTGTGCAGTTATTTTTATGGTTTTAGGAACGGGCTAGAAGCCCATTCCACAATCTTTGAAATTGTCTTTGGGAACGGGCTAGAAGCCCATTCCACAATCTTTGATTTTTTCTGCTGGAACAGGCTAGAAGCCCATTTTACAATCTTT
>NZ_JAEQDD010000076.1:9595-44433 GCF_020737885.1 Microcoleus sp. PH2017_34_RAT_O_A
TTTTTTCTGCTGGAACAGGCTAGAAGCCCATTTTACAATCTTTGAAATTGTCTTTGGGAACGGGCTAGAAGCCCATTCCACAATCTTTGATTTTTTCTGAGGGAACGGGCTAGAAGCCCATTCCACAATCTTTGGAATTTTCTGGTGGAACAGGCTTCTAGCCTGTTCGTAAAACCAGTTTTTGAGAACCGACAAATCAGCCTAGGCTTTAAACGTTAATACTGGCTTCATTTTAGCGACAATCCCCACAATTTGTGCCTCCACCTGAACGTCAATCACTGGTTGAATTGGCTTGTAAGCGGCCGGTGCTTCTTCGATTCTACGTTCTTCGCGTAAGGTAATGCAATCTACGCCAGTTAATCCCAAAGCTGCTTCAGTTTTGTCAGCACCTTCGCGACTGAGATCGAAACGCGATCGCGCCCTGCCCGCACCGTGAGAAGCCGATCGCAAAAATCGATCGTTTCCCAAACCAATTAGCAAATAAGACGGCGCACCCATCGAACCAGGTACAATTACAGGCTGGCCAGAATGTGCGGGACAAGCGCCTTTGCGAGTCACCCAGCCGTCACCTTCAGCTAAGGTAATATTGTGAGGCAAATCGTAAACTAAAGGAGCTTCGATATCCCCGAAAACTTGTCGCAAACGCAGTCGCAGAAGTTCTGCTAGCAACAAGCGGTTGATAAAACCATAATTGGCGGCCGTTGCTTCCGCTTGTAGGTAGCTGCTCACAAGTTCGGGATTGGCTTCGACAGACAGCGGAAACAGCCCGGATTCAGGGTATTTTAGGGTTTTCGGCCAGGCTTCGCAAGCTCGATCGCGCCACATACCGCCGATGTATTTGCCGACATTTCGCGAACCGGAGTGAATCATAAAAGCGATTTGTCCCGATCGAACTCCCCAAGTATAGGCCGTAGCTCGATCGACCACTTCTTCAACCACTTGAATTTCTACAAAATGATTGCCGCCGCCGATGGTACCTAACCCGCCATCCCTGACAGTGCCGTCATTTGGGACTAATTCTTCGGGTGCCCATTTGACATCGCCATTCATCGAACCGCCTCCGAAAGTGCGATCGCACTCTTGCGCCAACTGCTCGAAATCCGAATTTGCTGCGCTGCCCATTGCCCTATCCAGCATACCATCCAGCCATCCGGGGATGCCGTGTTGGAACATCGCGCGGGCAGTTTTTGCAGTCATGCTGACATCGCGAGTACCGAAGAAATAATCGCCTTTCATCAACTCTACAAATCGATCGCGCTTTCCCAGAAATTGTTCGACAGACAAATCAGCAACGTGCAAGCGCATCCCGCAGTTAATGTCGGAACCGACAGCCGCCGGAATCACCATTTTGTCAGTTTGGACGATCGAACCAATTGCCACTCCCGCATCCCCCGGATGGAAGTCTGGAGTGGCGCAGGCGCGACAAACACAACCACCTTGAGGGTGACGGACATTCGCCAAATTTGCTAACTGTTTCAGCGCCTTTGCTTCCACCGGAAAACCTTCTGGAAGCAAAACTTCTGCTGTTGTGGAACTGGCATCTTGCCAGTTATCTCTTGTAGCAAAAACATTTTCACTGTTTTCTGTTGTGGAACTGGCATCTTGCCAGTTTTCTTTCAGAGAACTATTGAGACAAATCGAGTAGACTTGATTGTCGTAACTCACATCAAGACCTTGCCGAGACAAAGCTCGCAAAAGCCTGTTCAAGTTTTTTGGCTGCTGCATAAATAGTCTGTTGCGGGTTGCAGTGCAACCCCCACAAATTGAAGAGATGTTGTAGTTAGTAAAAGACTTTGGTTCAGCAGCCGCAATCTTTTCAGAGACAAGTTGAAGGCAACTTTTCTAATTATGTCGATCCTGGCACATTATTTTTTATCTGTCAACCGCTTTCTTAGCGATTCTCAATTTTTGTGAGGTACGCGATCGAGTAATTACCAATTACCAATTACCAATTACCAATTACCAATTACCAATTACCAATTACCCAAGCGTACCGCACTGTTATACCAGAAACGCTACAGATAATATCTAACCGTTGTCACAACCCGACTTTTTTTAGCCAGCAAAGCCGCCTTCAAAAAGAAAGCAGTTTGATTGTGTAGCAGTCCCTCCCACCAATTTTTCGTCACAAAAGCCGGAATAATTAGCGTTAAGAAAACTCCCGGGCGTTGCTCTTCAAACAAAGTCAAAAAGTGAGTTAAAGCCTCACCAACAGAACGGTAAGGCGATTCCAGAATTTCTAGGGGAATGTCAGATTGCAAATCTTGCCAAGCCGCTTGCAGTTTTGCTCTATCTGTCAAACCTATATCTACGTGAACCGCCACAACCTCATCAGCAATTAAACGAGCGTAATCCAAGGCATCAAAAGTTCCCCGGTGCAACTGGCCAACTAACACCACCGCCGGATGTGTCACCGTCTTAACTTTAGGTCTGGGAGGATAAGATATGGGTTCTATTCCCTGAATGCTCAAGCGAGCGGCTACATACCGATAGTGCCGGTGAATAGCTAAAAATAGACTAACTACAATCGGAATAGTTACTACCACAACCCAAGCTCCCAAAAGGAATTTGGTAGCGACAATTACAGCTAAAACTCCCGTGGTTGCCACTGCACCAATACCGTTCATCACAGCACTAGATTGCCAGCCTTTGCCTCGCTCCTTAAACCAATGAATCACCATTCCAGATTGGGACAGAGTAAAAGAAGTGAAAACTCCAACCGCATACAGCGGAATTACTGCGGTGGTATCGCCTCGGAAGATGATAATTAACAGAGCCGCGCAGAGGCTGAGCAAATTAATGCCATTAGAATAAACTAGGCGATCGCCCAACAGCGACAACTGCCTCGGCAAAAACCCATCCCGCGCCAAAAAATAACAAAGTCGCGGAAAATCTGCATAACTCGTATTCGCAGCCAACAGCAAAATCAACAGAGTTGCAGCCTGCAAATAGTAATAAAATATGCCGACTCCAAAAATATCTTTTCCTAACACAGAAAGGAGCGTTTCGTTTTCTTTAGGAATCACCTGATAAATATGGGCTAAGTAACTAATGCCCAAAAACATAAATCCCAGAATTACTCCCAAATAAGTTAAAGTTAGGCGTGCATTCTTCCATTCAGGAGGCTTAAAAGCCAACACTCCATCCGATATGGCTTCAACTCCAGTCAGGGCTGTACAGCCCGCCGCAAAGGCGCGCGCGATCAGAAACAATCCCAAAGGTTCCTTAGCTGGAATGTTTTCTAATGCTGGCAAAACATGACCTGTTGCCTGTTGGAATAAACCGCAGCCAATCAAGATAAAAATGCCCACGATAAACGCATAGGTGGGAACCATAAATATCTTGCCAGATTCCCGCAGTCCCCTGAGATTGGCAAACATGATCAGGACAATACAAACTAAGCACAGTTCAACGGTATAGGGCAGCAAGGAGGGAACTGCTGAAGTCAAGGCGGCAATACCAGCGGAAATGCTGACTGTTACGGTGAGGATGTAGTCAATCATCAGCGAAGCTGCTGCGATCAAACCGGGATAAATACCCAAGTTTTCTCGCGCCACAATGTAAGCGCCACCGCCGTTGGGATACGCTTTAATTGTCTGTCGGTAAGACAGCGCCACGATCGCCAACAGTAAAACAATAATTCCCGAAATAGGCAGCGATAAACTTAAACTGCTGCTCCCGGCTAGTAACAGCACCAGCAGAGTTTCTTGAGTAGCGTAGGCCACAGACGAAAGTGCATCGGAAGCAAGAACAGCTAGCCCTGTAGCGTTGCTCAGCCGTTCGTGAACAGATGCGCTGGTGGGCAGAGATTCACCCAGTAAAACCCGCTTGAGCCGAGAATAAGTGTACATTGAAACTCAATATAGAGGCGTCCACAAATCATAATCGAGACGGGGACAGTTTTCAGCAATTTTGGGATCACAAGTGGTAATTATCTCTGGCTTGTTGAGTCAGCTTCAGCTTCTGTTCGAGAGCTTGCCAATCTTCGGCTTCGATATCGCCCATCAACTCGTCGAGACTGTCGCGGTAAATAGAGAGCGATCGCAATAATTGCTCTCTATTGTACTTTGCCACCATCACTCCCAGCTCGGGGTTGCCACCCCCTACGCGGCTGGTGTCCCGAAAACCCGAACTCGCCAAATTTTGCGCTAAATTCACAATATCTCGATCGCCCTCTCGATCGCACGCAGCCACCAGCGTCGCGCTAGCCATTATCGGCAAATGAGAAATCCAAGCCACAGCTCGATCGTGTTCTTGAGGGCCGCACCGATAAACCGACGCACCCAACAACCGCGCAATTTCCTCAACCTTCTCCACTGACTGCGCCGGAGTCTGTGCAGTCGGAGTCACCACATAAGGCCGCCCCACAAACAAATCCCTCACCGCCGCCTCAATCCCACTTTCAGCAGTCCCCGCCATCGGGTGTCCCCCAACAAAATTCGGCCACAGAGCTGACACAGCATCGACTATGGGAGTTTTTACCGAACCGACATCGGTTACAATCGCATCAGGGGAAAGATGGGGAATTAATTTTTGGACGATCGGCTCGATCGCGGATAACGGCGTGCAAATAAAAACCAAATCCGCTGTTGCCATCAAAGACAGGTGTATGCTGGCATCATTGACAACACCTCTTGCGATCGCCCGATCGCAAGTCTGTTGGCGACTCGAAACCCCAACAATATTAAACCCGCGCGATCGTAAATCCAGAGCGATCGAGCCACCAATTAAACCAAGTCCTACGATACCGATATTCATCAGAAAAAATGGGTTTCAAACCCCGTCCTTCGCTTGACGGCTTGACAAGAAAATTTTAGGATTAATAGCAACTTTCGCTTTATAATACAATATGTAGCGAAAGGTCAACTATGTACCTGACTCAAAAGAACCAAATTCGCAATTTAAATAAAGCGGAGTTTTTGGCTCTGTGTGAGTTGTGCCGCCTTAGCAAAAACCTTTACAATGTGGCGTTTTAGGCAGTTGCCAAAATACAGAGGTTTGTCTAGATTTTCTCAGAATTTGACGAAAACCAACAATAATTGTGATAAACTGGGGAAACGCTTGATTAGTGCGGGTTGCTAAAGCTTACTGGGTGTGAAAACCACAAAAAAACACTTGGCTCAAACTGATCCTCAAAAAACCAAATATTTCAAGTCCTCTGCTAATCAAGGCAGTCTCTAACTGGGAAGAGTAAGCCAACCTGAGCAAAAAGGAAAACATATATAGCCTTTTTCAGAAAGATGAGGTATGCCAAGATATGCTGGAACCTTACAGTGTAAAGCTTTTTAGGTCAAGATTTGTCCGCGAATGAATGTGAGAAAGGCTATAGCACTCGCTCTAGGCAAAACATAGACCGCTAAGTTTGATTTACAGATTTCTGTAGGTTTTTAGAAGCGGCTGTTGTCACAAAGTAAACAATTTCCCATAAAGTCCTGGAAAATAGCGTCAAAATCAGGCAGTATATATCAAGAGTAAAAAATATTACCAGCGATGATCAAATATGTCACGCCGCGAAAAGCTTGCGAAATGCTGCAAGTCTCAGAGAAAACTCTTAGAAACTGGGAGCTTGCCGACAAAATATCAGCAATCAGAACCCCCTCCAACCAACGACGCTAGGACATTGACAGCGTTCTCGGAACAGGACACAACCGAGTTATCGCCATCTACGCAAGAGTCAGTAGCTACAAATAACGAGAACACCTCGAACGACAAGTCAGCTACCTCCAAAATATCTACCCGCAAGCCAAAGTCTTTAAAGACATCGGGTGTAGACTCAACTTCAAAAGAAAAGCACTGCTTGCCCTTTTGGGACAAGTCATGTCAGGAAATATCTCAACAATTGTGGTTGGACACCAAGACAGACTCGCAAGGTTTGGTAGCGACCTCATCAAATGGCTCTGCGAGCAAAACAATTGCCAACTCATGGTTCTCAGTAGAAACGAGCTGTCTTGTGAACGAGAAATGGTTGAACATATCCTTGCCATCATCCACGTCTTTAGTTGCCGAATCTACTCCCGGGGTAAATACAAATCTACTATCAAAGAAGATTCGAGTTTACCCAGAAACCAAGCTAGCAGCGAAATGGAGGACTTGGATTGCAGCAAGTAGATGGTGTTACAATCAAGCAATTGCTATCCTGAAAACAGAAAAGATTGGCAAGTACGATCTCAGAAAAAAGATTATGGACTCAGCTCCAATCTGGGTGTCCGAGCAACCTTACAACCCACGACAAATGGCAGTATTCCAAGCTTTTGAGGCACACAAAGCTGCTAAAAAGTCAAAGGGTATCGCCAAATTTAGAAGCCGATTTGACCGTTCCCAGACTATCAGGTTTCAAGTCAGTAACTGGAAGTCTGGGACTTTTTACCCGCAAGCAACCAAAGGATTATCATTTAAAGTATCCGAACCAATTGCAGATGTAATGGAACATGAGCCAACGCTGTCACTAATCAATGGGCAATGGTTTATATGCTATGCAGTTGATACCGCAAAGCCTCTGCAAAACGAAAGCAGTTTAGCTATCGCCTTAGACCCTGGCGTTAGAACGTTTTTGACTGGTTTTGACGGCAGTGATATCTTGGAGGTAGGAAAGAATGATATTGGTCGTATCTACCGACTAGCAAGACATTTAGACAAATTGATGTCAAGAATAGGGCTGCACAAAGGAGGACAATTCAAACGATTGAGGTATTGCTTGAGAAAGTCAGCGACCCAGATTCGGATTCAGATTAAAAACTTAGTCAACGAGTTACACAAGAAGGCTGCTAAATACTTGGTGACCAAGTATAAAATTATTTTCTTGCCGACTTTTGAAACGCAGCAGATGGTAAAAAAGGGGAAACGAAAATTAGCGACAAAAACAGCTAGAGCCCTGGTCACTTTGAGCCATTATAGGTTCAAACAAATGTTGAAGCATCAAGCATCCAAATCTGGTTGTATTGTAGTAGACGTGACCGAAGAATACACATCCAAGACTTGTTCAAAGTGCGGGCATATTCACACTAAATTAGGTGGGTCTAAGAAATTTAAATGTCCAGAATGCGGACACACTCTGGACAGAGATGTAAATGGCGCTTTCAATATTTTATTGAAAGCTTTGAGAGATACCTCCTTGACGGGAGAGCTTGCAGCTTTCACGCGTCTTGCCATACACAGTAAGTTTGGGCTTAGTCCTAGATTTACCGGGTTAAATGTATCTGTAAATATTGGTCGCAAAAGTAAGCAGAATGGTTTTACCGGACTGTCTAGAGGCTGTTTGACACAGCCATTAAGGGTGAAAATCTCTTAAGAATCCCCGTCCGTTTTACGGCGGGGAGTGTCAATAGCAATAAAATGGGGATATTTCGATACGGTGCCGCCCCCATGACAGTCGAGGAACTCCTGAAAAAATATGCCGCCGGAGAAAGAAACTTTGCCGGAATCAACCTGACTGAGGCCAACCTCAGCGGCGTCAACTTGAGCGGAGCCAACCTCACAGGTGCGAATCTGAGTGTAGCAAACCTAAGCGGAGCTAACCTCAGCAAAACCAACCTCACCGGTGCCAAACTCAACATCGCCAGACTCAGCGGCGCCCATCTCGGCGGCGCCAACCTCACCGACGCCGACCTCAACGTCGCCTACCTAGTGCGAGTTGACCTCAAAAAAGCCATACTCACAGGAGCTAAACTGATCAGAGCCGAGCTAATTCGAGCCGAACTCAGCGGAGCCAACCTCAGCGGAGCCAACCTCAGCGGCGCCACACTCACCGAAGCCACGCTCCGAGGAGCCAACCTCACTCAAGCCAACCTTCGAGGCGCTCACCTCAGTGGTGCGTCCTTGACAGAAGCCAACCTCGAACAAGCCAACCTCCAAGGCGCCGATCTCAGCCGAGCCGACCTCAGCGGTGCAGACTTGCGAGGTACCGAACTCCGACAAGCCAACCTCACTCAAGCCATACTCAGCGGAGCCGACCTCAGTGGCGTCAATTTGCGCTGGGCCATCCTCAGCGGCTGCAACCTGCGCTGGGCCGACCTCAGCGAAGCCAAATTGAGCGGCGCCGACCTCAGCCGAGCCGACCTCTGCCACGCCAACTTACTCAATGCCAGTTTAGTTCACGCCGACCTGTCAAACGCCTATCTGATCCGCGCCGACTGGGTGGGAGCCGACTTAACCGGAGCCACCCTAACCGGAGCCAAACTCCACGCAGTTTCGCGGCTCGGCATCAAAACCGAAGGCATGACCTGCAAGTGGGTTGACCTGAGTCCCAACGGCGACCACAGTCAAATTTACTGGTTGAACTCCGGAGGAACCCACGATTTTTTTCACGAAAGCTTGCCCACAGTTAGGATTGTAATTGACTCGCCCTTAGACCAAGGCGCTCATTTTGCCCTAGCTGCAACTTATTACCAAATTGCCCAACAATACCCGAGTTTAAGTCAGCCGCCCACGATCGAAGTCAGTTCCAGGCGCACCGTACTCGCCTTTAAAATGGACAGCGACGATAAATTATTTGCCACCGCTTACGTTGCCATTATTCCTTTTAACGACGGCGCTACAACTCAGAAAAACCTGATAGCTTTGATGAAAATGATTCAATCCCACGATGCAGGCAAACTTAGCGTCAAAGAATCCAAACACGTCCAGTTATGCAGCAAAGCTCTCAACCAAGCTATCAGCAAAGTAGACCAAATCAAAATTTCCAGTTCTTTTCCCAAAATCGGTGAAAGCATCAATTTTTTTCAAATTCCTACACAGATGCTCTTAATCAACTCCCGCGACCAAAGACTCAGCGTATATCACCACCCAGCCTTCGGCAAGCGCCTGATTAAAAAATACGATCCCAGCAACTCCAGCGCAGGCAAGTTAACTGAAAGCACAAAATTGGGTCAAGCTAATATCGCCAGCATTTTGGATTTTATAAAAGGCTTCCACAATATAGATGTCTAGGCATATTGCATGAAGTTACAAAAAATGCTTATTCTATTTTAAAGGTTGGCATAACAAAGCTTTGTTCTACCTAACACATCAGGGAAAGTCAAAAGCATGGACGCGGAAGAACTCATCGCCAAATATGCAGCAGGAGAAAGAGACTTTACTGCCATCCTGCTTTGCGAAGCCAATCTCAGCAGGATCGATCTGAGTGGGGCTAATTTCAGCGAGGCAATCTTGAGCCTCACCAACCTGAGTGGCACCAATCTGTCAAAGGCCAACATGAGAAAAGCTAAACTCAATGTTGCTAGACTCAGCGCTGCCAACCTCAACAAAGCCAACCTCAGTGGCGCTATCCTCAACGTGGCTAACTTGATTCGGGCCGACCTCAGCGAAGCCCAACTCGTCGAAGCTACATTGATCAGAGCCGAGCTGATCCGAGCTGACCTCAGCGGTGCCAACTTGAGCGGTGCCAACTTGAGCGAAGCAGATTTGAGAGAAGCCACCCTGAGAGAAGCCAATCTAGAGCAAGCCGACCTCAGCGGGGCTCACCTGAGAGGCGCTTGTCTGACAGCGGCGAACTTGGAACGGGTTAACTTGCACAGAGCCGACCTCAGCAGGGCAGACTTGCGAGGAGTGAACCTATGCAATGCCGAACTCAGACAAGCTAATCTGTCTCAAGCCAACCTCAGCGGCGCTGACTTGCGAGGCGCTAATCTGCGGTGGGCCGACCTCAGCGGCGCCAACTTGACTGGTGCTGACCTCGATGAAGCGAGATTGAGCGGGGCTAACTTGTACGGGGCAAATTTGAGCAACGTCAACCTGTTGAACGCTACTCTGGTACACGCGGATTTGACTCAAGCGAATTTGACTCACGCAGATTGGGTGGGCGCAGATTTGACGGGGGCGGCCCTGACTGGGGCGAAAATTTACGCGGTGTCGAGGTTTAATCTGAAAGCCGATGATATAACCTGCGATTGGGTGGATCTGAGCCCAAACGGCGATCGCAGTCACATTCAGCGCTTTACCCCAGAAGAATCTCAACGGTTTTTTAATGCTACACCGCCGACAGTGCAAATTATTGTCGATCGACCGCTCGACCCCGACGCTAACTTTGTCCTCGCGGCTACCTACCGCCAAATTGCCAGTCAATACTCGGGTTTGAGCAATCCTCCCAGCATAGAAGTTAATTCGCGGCGCACAATCATATCATTTAGAATAGAGCAGGACGATCAACTATTTCCCACAGCTTTTGTTGCCATTATTCCCTTTAGCGACGCGGCATTTACTCAAAAAAATCTCATTACTCTGATCAAGATGATTCAACCCCAAAACGGCAATAATCTAGGCGTCAGAGTTTCAAATTTGGTAGTGCAATTGAACGTCGCCATGACCAAAACAATTAGAAAAATAGGGGAAATGAAAATGCAGCCGATTCGCCTCGATCGCGAACCGATGTCGAGTTTTTTTCAATCGCCTACCCAAACCATACTGGCAAACTCCAGCGCCGAAACTTTGATGGTTCACTATCACCCAGACTTTGGCAGAAACTTGACCAATTTGCCGGGAGTCAACAAAACCTCGATCGGGCCGGCAATTAAAGCCCAAAGATTTACAACCCCGCCCCTAAATACGGTGATTGAATTTGTCAAAAGCTTTTATCAGCTTGGTGAGTAAATAATATAAATTTATTTATTTTTATATTAATGCCACATAAAAGTTAGTCCATCGCCCTTTCAGCTAGGTAAAAACAATGGAAGCAGAAGAACTTCTCAAGCGATTTGAACTCGTCAAAAGATACACAGAAGGCGACAGAGATTTCACAGGAATCAACCTGAATGAAGCTAATCTCAGTCGCATCAACCTCAGCCAATCAATTTTAAGGCAGGCTAGCTTATTTGTCACCAACATCAGCGGCGCTAACTTGAGCGAAGCTGACTTGAGTGAAGCTAACCTGAATGTGGCTAGACTCAGCAGCACCAATCTCTCGCGGGCAATCTTAAACGGAGCTAGTCTCAACGTAGCAAACTTAGTCAGAGCGGATTTAACGGGAGCTCAATTAATCGGAGCATCTCTGATTAGAGGAGAATTAGTCCGCTGCGAACTTAGCAAGACTAACTTCAGTAACGCTAACATGACTGAAGCAGACTTAAGAGAGGTAAAACTGACACAAGCTAATCTGTCTGGTGCGAATCTTTCCGGTGCAAATCTTAGAGGTTCTTCAGCAAAAGAAGCTAGCTTTAAAGACGCTAATTTGCACGGCGCCGATTTGATGAAGGCAGAACTTAACGGCGTCAATTTGAGCAATGCCGATCTGAGACAAGCTTCTTTGCAGGAGGTGAATCTCAGCGGTGCTGATTTGAGCGGAGCTAATCTCAAATGGGCGGATTTAAGCGGAGCTAACCTCACTGGCGCCGATCTGAGTGATACTAAATTGAGTGGAGCTAACCTCAGCGGAGCAGATTTAAGAAATGCTAATTTAGCCAATGCTAGTTTGGTTCACGCTGATTTGACAGAAACCAATTTGATTAACGCAGATTGGGTGGGCGCAGATTTGACCGGGGCAACTTTAACTGGGGCAAAAATGTATTTGGTACCCAGATTTGGTATCATCGCAGATGATATTAATTGCCAGTGGGTTGACATCAGCCCCGCAGGCGATCGCAGTTTGGTGCAACAATTTAATTCGTCGTCTGAAGCGAGAAAGTTTTTAAATCATACGCCGGGGTTAGTGCGAATTGTGGTTGACGCACTTTTAGACCACTCAGCCAACAGCACTTTAGCAACAGCCTATAGCGAAATAGCTAAGCATTACGGAGCCATGAGCCGTCCTCCCAATATAGAAGTGGGCTATCGCCGGACAACTCTGACTTTTAGATTTGATAGCGACGAGCATTTATTGCCAGCAGCTTTTTTAGCGATTGTTCCTTTTAAGGATGCCTTGGAAACTCAGAAAAATGTGGTGGCGGTTGGCAAAACTATCGCAAATCAAAATTTAGAAAAAAAACGGATAATACAGTTATCTAAAGCATTGAATGCAGCAATGGCTAATTTAACTGATGTGAAAAAAATGCTGGAAACAACAATAAATGTCTCTCAGGAAACAAACTTTTTTCAGTCACCTACCCAAACTATTTTAATTAGTTCGGGGCAGGAGAGTTTTACCGTGCAGTCTCATCAGGATTTTGGTCGGCGAAGTGGAAATAATCAGGAGAGTAAATTTAGTTTGGCTGTGGGTCAAAAAGTAGTTGATTTTCTGGCAAGTTTTGATTATCTTGATTGAGAAATATCAACAGTGAAATCGATTGATTGAGGTAGAAGTCCATAATTCGCTGCTCCGCTTTTTGCGATCGCACTCCGAGCCGCGCTGGCCCCACCATTTAACGATGGCGCGGTTGGTGGCGCGGGCTTTGCGCTTGGGGCGCAGCGCTCTGATCCAAACTGGGCTGCCGGCGTCCGCTTACCGACAGCGGTATCGAGTCAGCTATTTGATGCCGATTTTGATGTGGCCGGATCCGGTGATTTTAGTGGCGCCGACACCGCTGCTGGAACATTTGCAGGAGGTGGAAATTCCGCGATTGCAAGAGTGGCTGCAAACTGATCGGCCGTTAGCGAAGCCCTCGAAGAGGATCGAGATTTATGACCATAATGCCGCGGGACGAGGGTTGATGCTAGCCGATCCGCAGTCTTGGCTGGCGGCGCGCTTGGCAGGAAATTCGCAACTTCACAACAATATTCCGACAATTATCGACGGTGTGGATGATTTGGAAGTTTGGACGCGACAGCAATTGACGGTGGGTTTGGAACCCGCTGACTGGAATGATTTAATGGAATCTGGCCCAATGCTGGCGGATGCAATTCGAGAAGCGCGGGTGTTGCTAACGCGGGCTGTGTTTCAGCATCCAGCTAAGCCTGATGAGTGCTATTTGCTGGAAACGGCAGAGCAAAATATTTTGCAAGGGCTGTTTGAAACGATCGAGCAAAACCCTGGGATTCCGCCTGCTTGGAGCAATTTTTGGCAGCGGTGGAACACAAACGGGAAACTGCGGTGGGCACAAATTCATCGCTCTGCTGGGTCATTTTCGCTGTTCTGTGCGCCGGTGCAGGTGGCCGAGGTTTTGAGCAAAATTTGGTCTGCCGTGCCTGTGGTGTTGATTGGGGGGGCGGTGGATGTGGAACAGAAGGCTCCGATCTTCCGGCAAATGATGGGATTGCCTGAGTTGACGAGTGTGAAGTTTTCGCCCGATCGACAAAATGAGTTAATTCAACTGTACATTCCCAACTGGCTGCCGCTGCCGAATACGCCGGAATTTCAGGGTGTTTTAATGGAAGAAATTCGGACTTTGCTGTTGATGAGTGCGTCGGTGGCGGGTTTAACTGTGCTGATTGTGGGCGATGTACCGCTGAAGGCTCGGATGGCGGCGATTTTGGCTTCTGAGTTCGGTTCTCGGGTGCAGGTGGAAAAAACCGAGGTGGGCGACAATGCGATTTTGGTGACTGGATGGGAGTTTTGGCGGGAACATCAGGGTGAGTTGAGTGCGCCTCACTTGCTGGCGATCGCAACTTTGCCGCTACCTTCTTTGGAGAATCCTTTGGTGACGGCGCGTGTGGCTTTTTATAAGGAGCAGCGGAGGGATTGGTTTCGGTTGTATTTGTTACCGGCGGCGTTGAATGAGTTGCAAAGGGCGATCGCGCCGGTGCGAGAACGTCAGGGGGTTGTGGCGATTTTTGACAGTAGGGTGATTCACCGCAGTTACGGACAGCAAATTTTAGCGGCGCTGAGTCCGTTTGCAAGGATTGATTATTTGGATACGACTTGGTTGACTCAGGCTTGAGATGACCTGTTGGCGTATAATTTGGTTGTTATCGAATTGAAATCTAATTTAGTAGACAAAGATTATGGGCGAATCTAAGCGTCGTAAAGAGTCGATCGGCGATGGATACGGTAAAGAAGAGCGTATCTATCCCTGGCTACCAATTACGAAAACTCAAAGCGAAGATTTTCTGAAGTGGACATCTCGCGGAAGCTGGGCGGGGATTAGTCTGTTGGTGGCTTGGTGGGTGGTGGTGCGGTTTGTTGGGCCTGCGGCGGGTTGGTGGGTGGTTGATTGATGGGTGGGAGTGCGATCGACAATTGGGCGATCGCACATTGTGTCGAGTTTTCACTCCGAAACCAGCGGCTGATTTTTTAGGGAAATTTTAGTTGCCAATGGGGAGTCAGTATGTTATGATACTTATCTGCGGGCAATTAGCACAGTGGTAGCGCACTTCCTTCACACGGAAGGGGTCACAGGTTCAAATCCTGTATTGCCCATTCAAAATTTATGGTGACTCATTAGACATCTCCAAACAATAAAATATTCTGTCGGAGTGCGAGCCAGGTTGGAGGGTGAAGCATTTGGGAATAAAATTACAGGTTTTCAACATAAATTGTCGCCCAAATGCTTCACCCCTACAGGTATCAAACGGCTTGAGATTATTTATAGAGGTAACTTTATGATCCAAATAATTCTGAACTCAGAACAAGAAAAGTTATTGCAACAACTGTTAGAAACAGGGAAATATACAACCCCAGATCGGGTAATTACTGATGCTTTAAAAGCTTTATCAGAAAAGCAATATCTTAATCAACCTCGGCAAGTAGTAAAAATTCTTTCAGGAAAACCTGCACAAGAGTTACTAGCAGAAAAAATTAAAACGAGCTTGGAACTTAAGAATAATTATCAGCCCGATCCGCACCGACAAGCTTTAGCTGAAGATTTTAACAACTTATGTGAAGAAACTCAGGCTTTACACGCCGATAGTCCTTTAACTGATGAAGAAATTGCCGAAGAAATTGCAGCTTATCGGAGCGGAGAATGAGAAACAAACTGGAAATAAAGAGTAATTGACGTTTAGCTTAAGCTTCAACATATTCGCAAATAGAGACAGGTTCGGGAATCGGAAAAGCATCCTCTTGTAGTCCTTCAATATGGAATGCGATCGCCTCTTTAATTAAATTTCTCACCTCTTCTAAACTTTCAGCCACAGCTACACATCCAGGTAAATCGGGAACATACGCACCGTAGCTAGTTTGACCTTTTTCAATTACCACAGCATAACGCATTAATCTTCCTCCTCTAGTTGAGATTGTCGCAAAACACTTTTAAGCGTACCAATTGGCATATCAATGCCTAAATTACCTGACACAGTTACAGTTCCAGCCTTTTCTGGGTGTTTAAATTGACGATGACTGCCCCTTGTTCTAGCTAAATACCAATCATCATCTTCTAACATTTTAATAACTTCTCTAACTTTCATTGTTCATCTATCTATAAAACTAATCAACTCCCGCACTTATATCTCCATAATACGATCTAACTTCAGCAACCTCTCCATTGTAACCTGCGCGACTGATAAAAAACCTCATCCTGGTCAATCTGAAGACACTGTTCAACACAGCCAAAACTGCCGTAGCACGGGCTGTAAGCTCCCAGCGATCGCCCAAACCCCCCTTTTCTTTATACTACACATATGCTACAATAACATTGTAGCTCGTGTCTCCGCAGGAGGTTTCCTCGTGACAAACCCCAATCTTCCTCAAAATTTCAACCTAATCGTGCCCGCCGGAACCCAAATTGTCACCAAGATTGAGGTCAAAAACCCCGGCGGCGACCAATCTTGGAAACAAGGCGCAGTAGGTGTGATTGTCAAATCGCCTACAGACAATTCCCACGCATATTTAGTCAAACTCCCAGACGGAACACAAGTTAGTCTGCGGCGACACGAATTCAGCATTCGCAAACAGTTTCAAAGCGAAGGATTGGAGTCAGGAGGAGATTTTCTCGCCGAATACAACCTCTACGATTCTGTAATTTACCGCTGCATAGTTGGTTCGAGAGCTTACGGTTTGGATAACGAACAATCTGATACAGACAGGCGCGGAATTTACCAGCCGTCGGCAATTCTTCATTGGTCGCTTTATGGCATTCCAGAACAATTGGAAAATAAGGAAGATCAAGAATGCTATTGGGAACTGCAAAAGTTTTTGGTTTTGGCGCTCAAAGCTAATCCCAATGTACTCGAATGTTTGTACACTCCTTTGGTAGAAACTGTTTCTCCTGTAGCAGCCGAATTGCTGGAAATTCGCGAAATCTTTCTGTCGCAATTGGTTTATCAAACTTACAATAGTTACGTTTTGTCGCAATTTAAAAAAATGGAGCAAGACCTCCGCAATACTGGGGAAATTCGCTGGAAGCACGCGATGCACTTGATTCGCTTGCTCTTGTCAGGAATTACGGTGCTGAAGGAGGGTTTTGTGCCTGTGAGAGTGCAGGATTATCGATCGCAATTGCTATCAATCCGCAATCAGGAAATCTCCTGGGATGAGGTGAATCGCTGGCGGTTGAGCTTGCACGTAGAGTTCGATCGCGCTTTTGCAGAAACTAAGTTACCGGAACGTCCTAATTACGAGCAGGCTAATCTGTTTTTGATTAAATCGCGTCAAAGTGCGATCGGGAGTTGATTTATAATTCGGCGATTGAAATCGCTTCTACACAAACAAAGTCCGCCTCCGCGGACTGAAAGAATTGATGATTTTTATGTGTGAATTTTGAAAAATTATGGTAGAATACATCTCCGAATTAGTCAAGATTATCTCCGATCGACCTTACCCGCTGCTGTTTGCGACTGTCAGCGGATCGCACTTATACGGTTTTCCTTCCGCAGATTCCGACTTCGACTTGCGGGGAGTTCATATCTTACCGCTACCAAAAGTAATCGGACTGATTTCTGGAGACGAAACAATCGAAGTTTCTGAAGTTCGGGAGAAGATGGAACTCGATTTAGTCACTCACGATATTAAGAAGTTTCTGGAGTTGCTGTTGAAGCGCAACGGCTACGTGTTGGAGCAACTGTATTCGCCACTTATAGTTTACAGTAGCGAGGAACATCAGGAGTTAAAGGAGCTCGCCTCGAACTGCATTACCAAGCACCACAGCCACCACTATCTCGGTTTTGCTCAAACTCAATGGCGATTGTTTGAGAAAGAAAGCCCGCGTCGGGTGAAGCCGTTGCTGTACGTTTACCGGGTGTTGCTGGCGGGGATTCATTTGATGCAAACGGGGCAAGTTGAGGCGAATTTGGTTAAACTTAATGACAAGTTCCAGTTACCGTATATTCCCGATTTGATTGCTCGCAAGCTGGCTGGGGCGGAAAAGTCGGTTCTGGAGGATACAGATATTGCATTTTATCACCAGGAGCGCGATCGGCTAATCAATGTATTAGAAGAGGCAAGTTTTACCAGTCATTTACCGTCAAATCCTAACGCAAAGGTTGCTCTTAATGATTTTCTGGTAAAGGTGAGAATGGCATCTTTGAATTAAGCTGTTTCATGTCTTATTGTCAGAATTAAGACGGGCGGGACGCCCATCCCACTCATGGTTTGGGAAGGTTTAATTAGTTGGTGGAGGACGGGCGGGACGCCCATTCCACTCATGGTTGGGGAAGGTTTAATGATTCGGTGGCGAGAGACTGTAATTGAGTGCAATCGAATCGGCGCGAAGCATGGCGTCAGCCCGATCGCAAATTCATAAAATGAGATACAGTAAAAGTATTGTCCAAGCCTTGCACCATCAGAGGTAACAATGCAAATCACCTTGAGTCCGGATCAAACCCAAGTCCTTGAAGCTTTAGTAAAGCACGGTCAATATTCCTCTCTTGAAGAAGCAATTAACACAGCTTTGCTGTTATTAATTGACGACATTACTTTATCCGATAGCAGCAACAACCCAAACTATTTAGCTTGGGTTGAAGAAACTCGGAAGAAAATCGATATAGCACGAGAACAGGCGCAACGCGGTGAGTTGCTCAATGCAGATGATGTATTAGCTCAACTTAGAGATAAGGTGAAAAAAGCTAGAGAAGTAATAGTATGAATCGCTTGCTAATTACAATAGAGGCGATCGCTTTCAACTGCTCATCTACCTGAGAAAAGCGATATCTAACTGCCTCCGTTGCCGCGACTACGCAACTGATCTAATAGATACTGCCAGATTTGCTCAATTCTTTCTTCAATTTGTTCTATCCGGCGTTCCACAGCCATAAAGTTAGCTTTGAATTCAGCAACGTCGATGGCAAAAATTTCTGATATTTTGGTAACAGCAGAAGTTAGGGCGTCGGTTCTTTCTGTTAACAAGTTAATTTTTCCTGTTAACAGGCTGATTTGCTGCTGGGATTCCTGCTGTTGTACGGCTATCTGATTAATGCGATCGGTTAACTGCTGTTGCGATTCCGCTAACTGCTGTTGCGACTCCGCTAACTGCTGTTGCGATGCGCCAAACTGGTTAATGCGATCGGCAAACTGTTGTTGCGATCGCGCGGTTTGTTCAAGAATAGCCTCAATTCGGTCTAGGCGATCGGTCATTTGCTTATTTCCTCAGTTTTTGCTGCTTTACTCCGCTTGGGCTTTGACTTTGGCGAGGTTTCGTTTTTAGATGGGCTCTTATTGCTGATTTCTGGGGTGTTTTCTGCAAGCCAGTTTTCTACGAGTTCCAATAAAACCTGGTTCATAGAAGCATTTTGGTAAGCACAAACCCATCGAAAGCGCGATCGCAAATCGTCATCGCAGTAAAAGCAGAGCTTGACTGGCTTATCTTTATCGGTATCGTTCATAACCTGTACTGGTGTCACTGTTTCTAGAGTGACACTAATGCCAGCTTTGTTCTATAGCAATTTTAGCTATTTAGTGACTTAGTGTTAATAGCGCTATAGCGTCAATATGCCAGATTCTTTAGTCCGCGGAGGCGGACATCGTTTGTATAGCAGCGGTTTCAACCGCCGAGTTTTTTCTTATTTCTCGTACCTGCGCGGTGTGTAAACCCAAATATCTCCAAACTTCCGAGGAATAATCCGAGTTTGACTCGAACCGACAATTACTAAAGTTCTCATATCCGCGTCTTCCGGCTGGAATTCGCCAAGAGTACAAACGCGCACGGATTGGCCCGATCGCCCGAGGTTTCGCCCCAAGACAACTGGGGTTTTAGGATCGCGAGTTTCCAACAAAATCTCGATCGCCCTTTTTAATTGCCAAACCCGCTGTTTCGAGATTGGATTGTAGAATGCCATAACTAAATCCGCAGCAGCAGCAGCCGAAATCCGCTGTTCTATGACCTCCCAAGGCTTGAGAATATCCGAAAGCGAAATCACACAAAAATCGTGCCCGAGAGGTGCTCCGATCGCAGCAGCGGCCGCCTGCATGGCAGAAATCCCCGGTGCTACCCGAATGTCGATGCCTTCCCATTCGGGTTTAGCGTCAAAGTCGATCGCCTCAAACACCGCCGCAGCCATCGCAAAAATCCCCGGATCTCCCGACGAAACCACGGCGACGGATTTACCGGATGCTGCTAAATCTAAAGCAAAACGCGCGCGATCGATCTCTTCCCGGTTGTCGGAATCGTGCCTGTTTTGTCCTTCCCGCAGAGTTCCGGCTAAGTCGAGATAGAACTTGTAACCCACCCAATCCGTGGCTTCCCGCAGAATTTCCTTAACTTCCGGGGACATCCAGGGTGCGCCTCCGGGGCCCGTACCGACGATCGCCAGTTTGCCGCGACTAACGCCGATCGCACTTGGATCGATCGGTTCGGTAGCAAGTGCGATCGCGCAACTAAAGGCGTTTGTGCGATCGTATGCGATTAACTGACTGTTTGCACCCGCTGCTGTCAGGCTAATTTGGGCGGCGGTGACATCAAAACTGGAATTATATTGTATTAATTTAACTGTGTCGAATTCCACAAGTTCGGGAAGATTCAAAAAACGGACTGGCACTTTAAAAAATTGGCTAATTGCTTCTAAAGTCGGATTTCCCATATCATGTTTTAAGGCAAAAAATCCGGCAACCGAGGCTGCTGCTAAATCTGCGTTTTCTAAGATTTGCTGCACGTAGGAAATTGCTATTTCCGGCTCAACATAGGATAGATTTGTAAGTGCAAATGCTGCAATTTGCGGGTGGTAAACTAAACAGTCGGGCGTCGGTACAATGGCTTTTTCGGTGACGCGGATGGTTAATTTGGCTTCGGGGGCGATCCTCTCCGTTGGCGTAGCCCCCGTAGGGGCGGGCTGCGCTAACGGCAAATTGCTCTCGGAAAGCCAGTTAGCAGCCCCTTCTAGCTGTACTTTCGCCCCAGCGAGCAAATTTGAAATAAAAGTCTTCGCGTCCTCTGGATTCGCCAAATAATAGCCTTGGGGAGGACTCAGCAGCGCCGTGCGAAACCGGATATCTCCCGTCGTCGTGATGGCGGGTTGTACGCCGAGGGCTGCGGCAATTTCTCTGGCCAAGTCGTTGACTCCGTGCAAACCTCCTAGCAGCGGTACAACGGCGCTTCCGTCTTCGGCGACGGCTAAGACTGGGGGTTCGGCGCGTTTGTCTGACAGCAGCGGGGCGAGGGTGCGGATGATGATTCCGGCGGCGCAGATGGCGATGATTGGGGTTTCTGTGGCGAATAGTTCTCGCAAGGTTTCGCCGAAGTTGCTAAAGTTGATATCTGTGTCGGATGTGCGATCGACTAAACCGTAAATCTGGGAACCTGGGAAGACTTTGGAGATTGTTTTGGCGATCGCTAGGCTGTTTTGACCTAGGATAATTATTGCGGGCGGAAGTCGATTCACGGTTTTATATATGGCTGTGTTTGGATTGGTTTGATTATTTTAATCTGTTGTTACTGAAATAAAACATATTTGACGAACCGCGAAGGCGCGTTAGGCGAAGCCGCGCGTAAGCGCTAGGGCGCGAAGGATGAGTAAGAAAAGAAGAAAGATATAGAAGAAGTTTATTTTTTTTTCTTCTCTATCAGTGTCACCGAATAGCAAGGGTTTGAAGCCCCAGCATGAAGGCAGATTGTGATAAGAACGGAGTTTAAATCTCCGCTTTTATCACTTCGCTGTCAACTGTCAACTGTCAACTGTCAACTGTTTAAAGGCATCTTGCCTGTGAATTTCTGAGATTAGTTGATTTTACCAACTTTGCCTTTAATATCCAGTTTATTGTTCTGTAAATTATTTAATTTGCGATCGTAAGTTGCGACAGTTATGGGAGTTGTATAGCGGATCTAGCGAAAGATTAGCGAACGTTGTTGGTAAGAGGACTCTATACGTTTAAGCGGTTATATAAGCTGTCAGTCATACCTCATCTTTTTGAGAAAGGCTATATGAATGAACTGATGAGAAGATTGAAGGGGTGGTTGTGTAGTTTCTTGATTGATGTTTCTCAGGTGCGATCGCCCAATTGCACCTACAAACCTGATAAACTGGGGCCTGTATAGTAAATAGGACTTATATCATGTCCGGTCAATTAACCAAAATAAGTAAGGTTCGGTTCGTAGTGCGGACTAAAGTCCGCTTTCTGGCTGCGGACTAAAGTCCGCACTACAAACCTTTTTTGTGATAGTCATTGACTGGATATGATATTACACCTAACCCTCATCAACCGGGTTTCTTAGCCGAAGTTCGAGTATAAATAACCAACCGAGTCTCAATTAGTTGCGTTTTAGAATGAGAAAATTTTTAGCATTAGTTGTGTTTGGGATGATACTTGCCCTCTCTTCTGTAGCTGTGGCCGCTCAACCTTTGTCCGTCGCTTATCCTCCCGCCAACCACAAAACGATCGCCGATCGCATTTTTCTGATCGGTACAGCCCCGCCAACCGGACAAGTATCGGTAAATGGCCAGCAAATTGCGCGCACCGCCGCCGGCCATTTCGCCCCGACTTTTCCCCTGCAAATCGGCGAAAATGTCTTTAGCTTGCGTTACCAAAATCAGCAAGTTCTTCTTAAGGTGACGCGCGAGTCTAATCAGCCACAAGTCCCCGCAGGCTTGGCTTTTGCAAAAGATTCCCTGACGCCGAAAGTCGATGTAGCCAGTTTACCGGGGGAATATATCTGCTTCGGCGCGATCGCTCCGGCGAATGCGCGAGTTGCGGTAAAATTGGCTGGCGTTGATATTCCTCTCAAAGCGCGATCGCAAGTCGAACTCCCCGACAACAAATCTGTCTTGTTAGGCGAAAACTCCCCCATTAAAAAAGGCAGTAGCGAACAGTATCAAGGCTGCGCTAAAACCCCGGAAAATTCCGGTGAATCTAAGGCAGAAAAAATAGATTTGGGAGTGCCAATATTTTATCTAACAATGAACGATAAAATCATCACTCAACCAGGTACTGGCAAGATTTCTATCCTCTCTCCAGCCGAGTTGGAAGTAGCAGAAGTCACAGCAGATCCGGGTGTTGCTAGAACCGGGGCGAGTACGGATTTCTCTCGGATGACACCGCTGCCGAAGGGAACTCGCGCCACAGTTATCGGGCGCGAGGGAGAATGGATTCGGCTCGATTACGGCGCTTGGATTAAAGCATCTGAGGTGCGAATTGTCAAGGATGCGGTGCCTGCGCGATCGATTATTCGCAGCGCCAAATCGCGTCAAGTTTCTGGCTGGACAGAAGTTTTATTCCCCTTAGAAATACCAGTCCCAGTCACGGTACAAGAAGGTGAACGCACTTTTACTTTAACTCTGTACAATACCACCGCTCAAACTGACATTATTCGCCTCGACGATGACCCGGTAATTTCGCGTTTGGCATGGCAACAAATCTCGCCACAACAAGTACAATATACTTTCAATCTCAAATCTGCCCAGCAGTGGGGATATAAATTGAGATACGAAGGCACAACTTTAGTGCTGTCTTTAAAACACCCGCCAGCCAATACAAGCGGGGTGCCGATTTCATCAGAAAAACCGCTGTCAGGAATTAAGATTCTGATCGATCCGGGACACGGCGGCCCGCAGGATTCCGGGGGGGTTGGCCCTACAGGCTACCGCGAGAAAACAGTAGCTTTAATTGTGTCGAAATTGGTGCGGGAGGAATTGGTAAATCGGGGCGCAAATGTGGTAATGACGCGGGTGGAAGATGTCGATTTGGATTTGCCGCCGAGGGTGGAAATGATTCAAAAAGAAGAACCTGCGATCGCAATTTCGATACACTACAATGCTTTGCCAGATAACGGCGACGCGATAAATACCAAAGGCGTCGGCGCTTTCTGGTTTCACCCGCAAGCGCACAGTTTGGGAATGTTTTTGCACAATTATTTAGTTGCAAAACTGAACCGTCCGAGCTATGGTATATTCTGGAACAATCTAGCGATGACTCGTCCTGCCGTTGCTCCATCTGTTTTAATGGAATTGGGATTTATGATCAATCCCGAAGAGTTTGAATGGATTGTGAATCCGACAGAACAGCAGAAGTTAGCTTCTGCCATTGCCCAAGGCATTACCGAATGGTTTGCTTCGGTAAAATAACATTTCGCAGTAAGGACTTCAGTCCTTCCAACCCAAGGAGATTAAATAAATGTTGAGTTTGAGTCAATCAAAAGCCTTTTTCATTGCAGCCGCCTTTGCAAGTTTTAGTTTTTCACTTTACAGCTTTCCAGTTTTCGGGAAAGAGCAAAGTCTTTCGCCGGAAAAAGTAGAAGCTTTAAAAAAGCAAACTCAATGCTCGTTTATTACAGGTGAAGGCGGCCCGGTTAACATTCGCAAAGGCCCCGGCAATAAGTACCCAGTTGTAGCTAAACTCAAAAGAGGAGACGGAGTTCGGGCTGTTAGCAGACAAGGTAGTTGGGTGAAAATTGCGGCCCGAACTTCTGGGAATGCTCCTAATGAAACTTTTACAATCCTTGACGGTTGGGTGAACAATAAATTTATCAATGGTTGTTCCGAAGACCAATTTGATAGATGGCGGAAATAGATTCGGTACTCTAAGGAATGAAAATTAAATAACTTACACGCTCGATGATTGTTGTGGGATGGGCGTCCCGCCCGTCCTTTCTGCACGGGCGGGACGCCCATCCCACAAATTTGCTTAAGTTATTTAGCGCTCTAGGTCAAAGAGCGCTGAAGCGCAACTACGTACCCTTATCAATCTGAAGACCAATTTGATACATGGCGCAAATAGATTCAGTCTTCGATAAAAGTTTCACAATACTTCTGAGGTATGTAGTTGCGCTTCAGCGCTCTAGGTCAAAGAGCGCTGAAGCGCAACTACGTACCCTTATTTAATAAGCCTCGTACAAATATTTTTATGATACAATAAAGAGGTTTGCTAAGAGTTGATTGAATCCTAACTCCAACTTATTTTCACTCTTGTCTTTCTATAAAGTGTCATACTCTAAAAACTCAATTGGTAATTAATAATGCACAAGATTCCTGTTACAGTGATCACTGGTTTTCTCGGTAGCGGCAAAACCACCCTAATTCGCCATTTATTGCAAAACAATCAAGGCCGCCGCATTGCTGTTTTAGTTAACGAATTTGGCGAAATCGGAATAGATGGAGAATTGCTGCGCGATTGCCAAGTTTGCGATGAAGAAGAAACTGTCACCAGCAATATTGTCGAATTAACTAATGGTTGTCTTTGCTGCACTGTGCAAGAGGAATTCTTGCCGACTATGCAGGAATTGTTGAAGCGCAAAGACCAAATTGATTGTATCTTAATCGAGACTTCGGGCCTCGCACTTCCTAAGCCTTTGATTCAAGCTTTTCGCTGGCCGGAAATTCGCACGGGCGCTACAGTTGACGGTGTGGTTGCGGTTGTTGATTGCGAGGCTGTGGCTAGCGGTACTTTTGTTGGCGATATCGATGCTTTGATGGCGCAGCGAGAGGCTGATTCGAGTTTGGATCACGAAACGCCGATCGAGGAATTGTTTGAAGATCAGTTGGCCTGTGCCGATATGGTACTGTTGACGAAGGTCGATCGCGTAGATGCGGAAACTCACCAGAAAGTTCAAACCTGGTTGCAGCAAGAGTTACGCCCGAGTGTGAAAATTGTGCCTTGCAAGGCTGGCGAAATTAACCCGGATGTGCTGTTGGGATTTAATGCAGCAGTTGAGGATGATTTGGAGTCTCGCCCGAGTCACCACGACACGGAAGAGGAACACGAGCACGATGATGATATTAACTCGACTTTCTTTATTGCCGATCGCGAATTTGAACCAGAAGCTTTGGTGAAAAAGCTGCAAGCCTTGATGCAGCAGGAAGAAATTTATCGGATTAAGGGGTTTGTGGCGGTTCCCAAGAAACCGATGCGGATGGTGTTGCAAGGTGTTGGCGATCGCATAGAATGTTTTTACGATCGCCCTTGGCAACCTTCGGAACTCCGTCAAACCAAGCTGGTGCTGATCGGCAAAGAGTTGGAGCGCGATCGAATTGCAGCTATGATTGGTAATTAATTGTCTGGAGTCATCGGTCATACCTACAAAGGTTCGTAGTGAGGAATGCAAGTCCTTGTTCTATGGATGCGGACTTGCATTCCTCACTACCACCTGCACAATCCGACAGGCTCTGGCGAACAATTTATTAACATTATTTAATATTGTTGCTGCTGCCAACAAGTGTAGGCTAAACTAGCGACAATGGTTATCATTCTACAAAACTAGAGGTAAAATATGGTTACTGCTGGAGCGATCGAATCAGTTCCCGTGACCGTTCTCACAGGCTATCTGGGTGCAGGTAAAACTACGCTACTCAACCACATTTTAACACAAGAGCACGGCAAAAAAGTTGCAGTCATCGTCAACGAATTCGGCGAAGTAGGCATCGACAACCAACTCATCATTGATGCCGACGAAGAAATTTTTGAGATGAACAACGGCTGCATTTGCTGTACAGTCCGAGGCGACTTAATTCGGATTATCGGCAACTTGATGAAGCGGCGCCAAAAATTTGACCACATAGTCATCGAAACCACAGGTTTAGCCGACCCCGCACCCGTAATTCAGACATTCTTTGTAGACGAAGATATGCGGGATCAACTGCTGCTAGATGCAGTAGTCACTGTCGTTGATGCCAAGCACGTATGGCAACATTGGGATGCCGAAGAAGTTCAAGAACAAATTGCCTTTGCTGACGTGGTTTTGCTGAACAAGACCGATTTAGTAAGTGCGGAAGAATTGGCAGAATTAGAAAAAAGAATTCGCGCCATGAATGCAATAGCAAAAATCCACCGCACTCATAACGCAGAACTAGAAATTGATGCCTTGTTGGGCGTCCAAGCATTTGATTTGAACCGGGCATTAGAAATCGAACCCGACTTTTTGGGCGTACACGTTCACGAACATGATGCAACAGTAAAATCAATGGCAATAGTAGAATCTGGTGCTGTTGATGGCGACAAATTTAGTGATTGGATTGGCGAATTATTGCGAACTCAAGGCACAGATATCTTTCGGACAAAAGGCATTTTAAATGTATCTGGACAAGAAAAGCGCTTTGTTTTTCAAGGAGTACATATGCTGTTCGATGGCAGACCGGATCGAGCTTGGAAAGATAGCGAAACTCCGAAAAATGAACTCGTATTCATTGGCAGGAACTTAAATGAAACTCAATTGCGAGAGGATTTCCGTCGGTGTCTAGTGTAAAAGAAACGGGTAAAAAAAAGAGCAGCCACGGTGAGCTAATTCTGCAATTTCACGCTCAAGAAATGCTATCTGATTACGTAACTGCTGTTACTTGGTCGCCGGATGGTAAAACTTTAGCAGTTTGTTCTGCTGCGGGCGAAGTGATGTTGGCGACAGTAGGGGCAGTTAACAAATTGTCCTTACAACCGCTGCAAAGTGCCACAGGAAAATCGGCAGATTGTTTGTCTTTTTCGGCAGACAGTCAATTCCTAGCTGCGGGCGGACAAGATGGACGAGTGCGAATTTGGCGCGTTAATTCTGGGGAATTAATTGCTGATTTGGATAACAAGCGCGTCTGGGTTGATAAGTTAGCTTGGAGTCCCCACTGCAATCATTTAGCTTTTAGTATGGGCCGCTGCGTTCAAATCTGGAATGCTGATGATAATGTTGTGGAAGTAACGCTGAATTTCGACTCGTCATCTATTCTAGATTTAGCATGGCATCCGATTGTTCAATACCTGGCAGTTAGCGGCTATCAAGGTGTTAAAGTTTGGAGTGGCGATGACTGGGACGAAGACCCAGAATTTTTATCAGTACCGTCTGCAACAGGTGCAATTGCTTGGTCGCCGCAAGGGCAATATTTAGCTTGTGGCAATATGGACAATACTCTAATTGTTAGTGAATGGGGTAATTTGGAACCGTGGGTAATGCAGGGTTTTCCGGGGAAGGTTCGGGAGTTGGCTTGGTCGGATCAAACTAATTCTTTGGGTGCACCTTTGTTGGCTGCTTCGAGTTCTCAAGGTGTTTCTGTTTGGGACAGAGATGCTGATGAAAGTGTCGGTTGGGAAGGTTGGGCCCTAGAGGTGCATGAAAATGTCGTAAGTGCGATCGCCTTTCAACCTAACACATTTTTATTAGCTTCTGCATCCGCAGACGGTCAAGTTTGTTTGTGGTATGAAGCAGCACAATTGCTGCAAGTTCTAGAAGGTGCACAGGGCGGTTTTTCGTGTCTCGCATGGCATCCTGACGGTCAATTTCTGGCGGCTGGCGGGAATGGCGGCGAATTGGTGGTTTGGTCAAAGTCTATGCGCGGCCACGGGTTCGGGCGGCGCTAAGTTGGCATAACGGGCGATCGCGCCATTGTTGCAAAAACATAAACAATTGAAAACTTGGTATTGACAAAATCCCAAATTACCATAACATTTTAGTGGCTGCACAATCCTTAAGGGCGATCGACAATTATGACTCAACAGCAATTTCTCGAACAACTCAACAGCATCCTCGACCAAAACCACCTGCTGAAACATCCGTTCTACCAAATGTGGAACGAAGGTAAACTCGACATCGCAATGCTGCAAGAGTACGCACAAGAATACTACCTGCAAGTTCACAACTTCCCCACCTACGTCAGCGCCACCCACGCCGCCTGTGACGACATCAAAATTCGTCAAATGCTCCTCGAAAACCTCATAGAAGAAGAAAGAGGCGCCGCAAATCACCCCGAATTGTGGCTGCGCTTTGCCGAAGGTTTGGGTTTAGATAGAAATGCAGTTCTCGAACGCGAACATTTAGAAAAAACCACCGAATCCGTCCGCATTCTCAAAGACTTAGCGCGCAGCGAATCTCCCGCCAAAGGTTTAGCCGCCCTCTACGCTTACGAAGCACAAATCCCCGAAGTTTCCACAACCAAAATCGCTGGTTTAAAGGAATTTTACGGCATCGATTCACAAGCTGCTTTGTCTTTCTTTCAAGTTCACGAAAAAGCCGACGAGTTCCACTCGGAAGCCACCCGCGAAGCGCTGTTACAAGTTTGTGAAACTGAAGAAGCACAACAAGAAGCACTGTTAGCCGCCCAGAAAGCAACTTTTGCTCTTAACTTACTGCTTGATGGCGTTTATGAAACCTATTGTCAAGCTAAGTAAGCTTCAGTTGACAGTTGACAGTTGACAGTTGACAGTTGACAGCTTCTTTCTGGTAAAAAAGGCATATTTGTAGGGCGGGTTTAGCTAGTGATTGTGACACTCGCAAACAATCTCAGAACAAAACCCGCCCGCCCTCGCTCATTTTCCTCTCTTTCTTGTCAAAATTCCTTGACTGGGACTGAACAGCAAAGCCATTAAAAATAATCCAAAAACAACTAATACAATTGCCGCACCAGATGGCATATTAAAATAATAGCTAAGATACATTCCAGTCACACTAGCTGTAATTCCAATAATTGCGCCCAATCCCATCATTAAATGTAACTCTTTTACCAACAAATACGCCGTAATTCCTGGCCCGATTAATAGCGAAATTACTAACAGTGCGCCCACAGTTTGCAAACTAGCCACCACCGTCAGTGTAATCGCCGAAATCATCCCCAAGTAAATCCAGTTTACAGGCAAACCAGACGCCTGTGCTCCTAGCGGGTCGAAGGTATAGAATAGCAGTTCTTTGTAAAAGATTTTAACTGCGACCAAAATAATTACAGTTATCATAAAAGTCTGCTGTACGTCAGACGGTGCAACTGACAATATATTCCCGAACAAAAACCCGTCTAAGTCTAGTTTTGTTGTCCGCAAGACGCTAATTAAGGTGACGCTAATTGCTAAAAATGTAGATAAAATTAATGCCATAACAGCATCTATTTTAATCCGGGATTGCGATTGAATCCATGCCATAATTACGGCGCTGATGATTCCTGATATAAATGCGCCGATGGAAATATTGAAACCTAAAGAAAATGCCACTGGCAGTCCTGCTAATACTGAATGGGCAATCATGTCTACCATCATTCCCATTTGTTGTACAATTAAGTATGAGCCGACAACGGCGCACACAATTCCTAGCAAAATGCCGACGGCGATCGCATTTCGCATGAACTCGAATTTGAGCGGCTCAATTAGTATGTTTAACATTTAATTACTTACCTCAATAATCTTATTGTTTTAACCGCAGATAGAGGCAGATGAACACAGATAAACGCAGATATAAGATAATTATCTGCGTTTATTTGCGTTCATCTGCGGTTAAAAATAAATCTTTTTCCAGTCACGCGGAAACTAAACTTAAATCGTATCCATAGGCTTTTTGAATATTGGCGGCGGTGAGGACTTCCCGGCAGGAACCTGTGGCAATTAACTGCTTGTTGAGCAATAATAAATTATCGTATTGTTTTAAAGTTTCGCCTAAATCGTGGCTGATTACTAGCAATGTTTTGTTTTCAGCTTTGAGTTCGGCAAAAATATCGAAGATAATCTCTTCTGTGGCTTTGTCGATCGCACTAAAGGGCTCGTCGAAGAAGAATAAGTCGGCTTGTTGGGCGATCGATCTTGCTAAAAATATGCGCTGCTGCTGTCCCCCGGAGAGTTCGCCAATTTGTCGATCGCGCAAATCCCACATTCCCACCCGCAGCAAAGCAGCTTTGACTAATTCTTGCGACTGCTTCGAGGGAGTGCGAAACCAACCAGTCTGGACAGTCCGCGCCATCATCACCGCATTGTGCACCGTAATTGGATAATCCCAGTCAATTTGCGATCGTTGCGGCACGTAAGCCACCCGCGATAACTGTTCCTTCAACAACCGCCCCTGATATTTTACTATCCCCCGACAAGCCGGAATCAATCCCAGCATCGCCTTCACCATCGTGCTTTTCCCCGCGCCGTTGGGCCCGAAGACACCAGTTAACTGTCCCGGATCTAACTGAAAATTCACGCCGTTGAGGGCCGAAATTCCTCGATAATTCACAGCCAAGTCTTGCACTTCTAACATAATTCCAGATTTTGAGAACGATTCTTATTTCTAGCTACTACAATAGGATAACTCTAAAAGTAATAACGATTATCGTTCCAAAGGTGAAATGTTAAAAAACTTGACGGAAAAAAGCAGCAGATTGTGCGGTGTGGCGGTTTTGGCGATCGCCTGCGGACTGGTTGGGTGCACTTCGGGTTCCAAAACCAGCAAGCCGGCGCCGGAGAGTCCCGCCACCACTCAAACTCAAGCAACTCCCGCCACCAATTTGCCAAAAGTGGTAGCTACGACTGGTGTCATCTGCGACATTACTAAGGAAATTGCTCAAAGTTCGATCGACACCACCTGTCTAATCGAACCCGGAGAAGACCCCCACGCCTACCAAACCAAGCCAGAAGACCGCAAAGTCATTGAAACAGCAAATCTAATTTTATACGGCGGCTACAACCACGAACCCAGCATCATTAAATTAATTAAATCCAGCAGTAATTCCGCACCCAAAATCGCCGTACACGAACTCGCCGTTCCCAAACCGTTGATGGGCGAACACGAACACGGGAAAGAGAAAGAACAAGAAAAGTCCCACGCCACCGAAGAAAAAGTCCCCGATCCTCACGTTTGGCACAATCCTAAAAATGGTATCCGCATGGTAGAAACAATTCGCGATGAATTGATCAAAGTTTCCCCAAGCAATGCTCAACTATATACCACAAATGCCACAAAATTAACAGATGATTTAGCCAAAATAGATACTTGGATTAAAGCACAAATAGCGACAATTCCTGCCCAAAAACGCAAATTAGTTACAACTCACGATGCCCTGAGTTACTATGCCAATGCTTACGGATTAGAGATTGCGGGAGTTTTGCAGGGAGTGACAACAGAGGAACAGCCCACAGCCGCCAGAATTGCCGAATTATCATCAGAAATTAAGACAGCAGGAGTTCCGACAATTTTTGTAGAAACCACGACTAATCCGAAATTAATGCAGACTGTAGCGAGGGAAGCAAATGTCAAAATTTCCGACAAAGAACTTTATAGCGACGAGTTGGGCGGCCGAGGTACTGGCGCTGATACCTATGAAGGAATGCTAAAAACTAATACTTGTGCAATTACCTCCGGCCTCGGCGGCAATTGTACTCGGTTTGCAGGAGAAGTAGCACCAACTTCTAAACCATAGAAAAGTCGGCGGTTGAAACCGCGTCTAGACAAACAAAAACCGCCTCCGCGGTTTGAAGACAGTTAAAATTATATTATTTTCTTTACACCGCGGAGGCGGTCGCGCTCGCGAACTCGAAGTGCGGACTTGGTTTTTATAGGTGTGGTTTCAACCGCCGTCTTATCTGCGATGAATTTAAGGCAAATTGCCGTCATCGGTACTGGGGGGTTTTTGTCCAATTCCCAATTGCTTCTTAGACGATTTTAAGTCTTTCCAAAGCGCCTTAATATCTTTATAGGCTTTCTCGGCGCTAATTTTACCCCCTGTTTCCAGAGAGCAAATATAAGTTATTTTCTGAGCAAATTCCTGCAAGTTGGCATTAAACGCCAAGTTTTCAGGCGTGAAATCACCGTAGTAGCGACTGCGAGGATGTAAAAAATCTTCCCGCTCTTTCATTGCCCCCTCCTAATTCAACTTTTGGTTCTGTCTCTGCTATTAATAGTAGTCTTTGCACTTAGTATTGCGACGCTAACTTACTTTGATTGTATTCCCCAGGTAACAATTGTGATTTTTCCCTGTGTACTTAGTCGATTAAACTACTTTTAACCTTTGATTACCCGTATTTTAACCTCAATTTAACCTAAAAACACAAAAATTGGGAAATGCGCTGTTCGCATCTCCCCTTAGATATATTTTTACAGAGGTTCCTTAACCTTTTCGGAATCGGAATATTTATTTGCTGCACTCGCAGCCGATGTGGCCGCAGCCGCTACCGTTGGGGTGTCCGTCAGCGCAAGCAGTCGAACAGTAGGATTTGCCGCTTTTTTCGATCGCTTCAGTGAGGCTGACAACGCACAAACAAGAAGGGCACGCGCATTTCATTTGGGTGACAGTGGTCATTTTAAATTCTCCTGGTGTGTTTCGCTCTATTAATATCTGAACATATATTCAGATATATGTCAAGGAGATGTAAAAGTTTTGTAACAAAAGGTGGGTCGATCGCGCTAATATGAAAATGAGAATTAAAATCAGCCGGGAAAAGATGTCACCGAAGTCTGCGGTTAACGGAGCGATAAGTCAGCCTGACCAAGAAAACGATACACCAACCTGCGGGCGATCGCACGTAGTTGAAAGTTCACGGGTTGGAGACATCCAAACACAAGTGCTGAACACAGCAAAAGCCCAGCGGATGGCAGAGTTTTTCAGTCTTTTGGGAGATGCGAACCGCTTGCGATTACTGTCGGTGTTAGCAAATCAAGAATTGTGCGTGTGCGACTTGGCGGCGGCTTTGAGCATGAGCGAATCGGCTGTATCGCACCAGTTGCGGGCGTTGCGGGCGATACGGTTGGTAAGTTATCGCAAAGTTGGCAGACAAGTTTTTTATAGTTTACTCGATCGGCACGTTTTAGAACTTTACCAAGCAGTCGCCGAACATTTGGACGAAGAATCTTAATTAGTCAGTTGTTGGTTGTCAGTTGTCAGTTGTCAGTTGTCAGTTGTCTATGCGCGGATGCTGTAGGGGCGAGTTCACCAACATCTATGATGCACATCCAGAATATGTGTAAACTCGCCCTCCCCAACCAAAGATTCATGCAAGCGATTATCTGTACATCAGCCCTGACTGCCAACCAGGGGTTATCCTACTATTAGGCTTCTAGAACAGTGTGACCGGAAGCAACCACAGCTTGTTTAATAGACTCTTCCGAGGCTTTAGCTTCCACAGTCACAGTCTTGGCCGCTAAATCCACATCAATCTTAGCTTCCGGTTCCACGGTTTTGATGGCTTCGGTAATAGTGTTTCCGCAGCCGGAACAGACGATCGAGGGAACATGAAGTTTGAGTGCCATAATTAAGCGATATCTTGTAGATGACAGGATTGATTCTGCTTTTATTTTAATCAAATTTCGGTTTTTGGGACAGGCTAGAAGCCCATCCCACAAGAAAAAAAATTTGTGGGATGGGCTAGAAGTCTGTTTTTGGGACGGGCTAGAAGCCCATCCCACAAGAAAAAAAAGTTTGTGGGATGGGCTTCTAGCCCGTCCAACTTTTCTTGAAAGAAATATTAAGTCCAATGACTAATGACTAATGACTAATGACCAATAACCAATGACTAATGACTAATAACTAATGACTAATAACTAATGACTTAGCCTCCGGTACGAACCGCCCGACGGCCGCCGCCACAGGCCGCAAACTTGCGACTAAATCAATCATATCCGGCAAAGAAAGAGCTTGCCGCGCGTCAGAAACCGATTTTTCCGGTTGCGGGTGACACTCAACAATTAACCCGTCAGCACCGCAAGCAACCGCTGCTTTTGCTAGAGGTGCGACTAATTCTCGCTTGCCGGCGGCGTGAGAAGGATCTACAATTACTGGCAAATGAGTTAACTGTTTTAGCGCTACGACTGTACCTAAATCTAAGACATTGCGGGTGTAATTGTCGAAGCTGCGGATGCCTCTTTCGCACAGAACTACATCGGGATTTCCGTGGCTGAGAATGTATTCGGCGGCCATCACAAATTCTTCAATCGTGGCTGACAAACCGCGTTTTAGTAAGACTGGTTTTCCGGCTTGACCGATCGCCTTTAGTAACTCGAAGTTTTGCATATTGCGACTGCCTACTTGCAGCATATCAGCATAGGCGACAACCGGATCGATTTGGGCGATCGACATTACCTCTGTCACCACGGGTAAACCGTAACGCCGGCTGACATCAGCTAAAATTTCCAGTCCCTCAATTCCCATCCCCTGGAAAGCGTAGGGAGAAGTGCGGGGTTTGTAGACTCCCCCCCGCAAAGCCTGCACCGGTGCGACTGAGAGTTTGCTGGCGACTGTCTCCATTTGTTCTGAACTTTCGACGGTACAGGGCCCACCGACGATTAACAATTCTGTGCCGCCGACTGAGACGGTTTCGGATAGTTTGACAATAGTTTGGTGTTCGGGATGAGATTTGGTTGCGAGTTTGGCTTCTAACATGATGGAATTCTCCTAAAAAATCGAGTGATTGGTTGACAATAAAAAACCCGGAACCTTTAAGGAGTTCCGGGTTGGCGCGAAAAGACAGCACGACAATTTACCCAGAACTCCTGCGGGGCCAAAAATAAAAGCCGTAATACCAGTTACTGAATAATGTCATTGCTGTTTTCGCTTGCGATGATTGGTGGTTGAGACAAGAAGCTAGAAAAAACAAAACCGCAGGTGTTAGTCTGCGGTTCGCCCGGATGTTCACAGTAAGCTGTAAATTCACTCCGGGCGAACTTGGGGATGCCAAAAATAAAAATAGCTGTTGGTTGCGAACATCATGTGAAGTGCTGGGATTTGTGAATTAAACACAATACTATTCGTTAGTCTAGCAAAGAGTGGTAGGAATGTCAAGACCTTTTTGCAACAGGTAGGGACACGGCACTGCCGTGTCCCTAATAAAGGTATGTTGTTGCGCTTGAGCGCTCTTTGAGATATATGAGAAAGAGCGCTGAAGCGCAACTACGTACCTTTTAGTCCCAGCCTCCGTCTCGATCGCACAATTGAGTTAATCTCTGATTGGGCGATCGATCGTATTCCCTCAATTACTCGTATTTTGATACATCTCTCAAAGAGCGCTGAAGCGCAACTACGTACCAAAGAGAGCG
>NZ_JAEQDD010000077.1:0-58240 GCF_020737885.1 Microcoleus sp. PH2017_34_RAT_O_A
TATTCCTGTAGTTTTAGGACTGTGGACTAAAATTACTAACGTAGATGTCTAACATTGACTACTTTTGGGTAGCTTTGTCCAGGTTTTTACGAGCGGTAAATTCACTTAAGGAATAAGAATTAAATAACTTACAATTTTTATTCTTCTTGTGGGATGGGCGTCCCGCCCGTCCTTTCTGGACGGGCGGGACGCCCATCCCACAAATATGTGTAAATTATTTAATTCGCGATCCTAAATGAAACGTAAAATACAGCTTGCACTCAAGCTGGCTCTGTTGCTCTTCTTCCTTCCTTTTAGATTAAGTGAACTGTTTGATGCCTTCTTGCTTCTTCATTCTGCTTGGTGACGTTCTTGCAAGTAATTTTGCGACAGGGGAGTCCGTACCGCCGGCAGTAACTCTTCTGGTTTCGTGCCTCGTTGCTGTGAGTGCCGCCACCCAAACAAGCCAGCACTCACAGCAACGGGGAACAAGCAAAGCATCACTACCAGACATTTTTGCAATCCCGATTGTTTGAACGATTTCGGAGTCGGTGTAGTTACCCGAGTTGCTTGGATCGCCGCCGACTCAGAATTAGGAATAGAGTTCGGTGAATTAGCAGCAGAAGACCGATCGCTCTGGTGAACCCAATCCCTGCGATCTTTTAATTGGTCGGGAAAATATTCCCAGACTTCGCCGTCATCTGTGTCTGACTCCTGCGGTTGATTGGCTGCGGTTGGCGGGTATGGGGCGATCGTCGAGAGTGCAGGCGGCGCCTTCCATTCTGTACCCCCTCCCGCCGACGGCGTTCCCGGTAGGATTAAATTTGGCACCGGAGAACCGGATGGGCCGCTTTGGGCTGGGGCGCCCGTCAGATAGCCGTCAAAGTCCGGGTGCTGGTAGAGAATCGGCAAAGCCCAGTATAACTGGTGAGAACCGTAGGCAGAAATTAGTCCCGCCCTGGCCCGACTCAGGCTGAGATCGACTGGATAGCCTTGATTCAGGTTGCGGTAAAACAGTCGCGTCAGAGTTAGGGCTACATCGTCGGGAATGCTTTCTGCCATTGCTAGCACTGCCGGAATGCCCCGCTTGATTAAGGCTGCGGTTAAATTGCGTTCCGAACTGTCCTCGCCGATGTCTGAGGGGTCGCCGTAGGCCCCGCGGCAGGAATTGAACACGGCCATCTGAATGCCGTTGTTAACCAGCAATCCGGCTAAGTCGTCGCCGCTCAAGGTTTCGGTTAACCCGGTGCGGCTGCTGACTAGGTAGAGTTCGCCACCTCTGGAACCTAAGTTGCTGTGGCCTGCGTAGTGCAAGACTTGGTAGTGTCCTTGTTCTAGGGCTTGAGTAAGCTGTTCTCGATCGGGCTGTTCGAGAATCGTCAGTTGAATTTCGGAGTGTGGGCCGTTTTTGAGGGGATTAGCGCTCCGGTTTTGCAGTTCTTGTTGCAAGTGGAGCGCTTCTCGTTTGAGCTGCAAGCTGTCTCGATCGCTCGGAGAGGCGATCGCCACTAAAATTTTTAGCGGGCCGCTGCTGGGTACCACCCGGGTTTGTTTGAACAAACTTGTACCTGGTTGGTAGCGGGAAAACACGACATCGGTGCCGGTTGCTAAAGGGCGATCGCCCGCGTGCAGCACTTCCCACGGCAGCCGCGGCAAGTGCCTGCCTTTGAGTCCCAGGCGCAGTTGCAGCACTTCTCGGCGGTGCTGGGCGATGCCTTGAGCGCAAGTCCAGCTATCGCGCAAGTTTCCTTGAAACAGTCCGCTGTATAATTGTTGCCCCAGGGCTACTAAATTCGGCGCTGAGTTTTTTGTCGATCGCCCTGTGCGACCGGCAGCACCAGTTCCTTGGAACACGCCCACCATCGGGTCATTCATCAGTTGAGCAGACAGTGCCAGCCATTGGTCGATCGGCCAGCGGACTTGTTGCTCTGCTAAGGGTACACCGGGTGCAACCTTTTCTGTCCGCACTAGATATTCGTCGTCCCCAACTGGGGTGACTGAGAGTTTAAATTCTTGGCTCACCAATTTAGCGCCCCCCCGCCTCAAGTCTGAATGTGCCTGCGTTTTTGCAGCTAGCAATCGCGATCGGCAAACTAATTTTTACTCTTTCAATCAAAGTTTCTGAATGCGCTTCCCCCGATCGGGCGATCGCTGGGATCAAATATATTTGTTCAAACACTTTGAGGCTATAAAACTTGTACTTTAATAACAGTTTATTAGTTTTGATTGCCCTATGGCTTGGTGAAAGCCGAATTTTCTCCAATCTTGCTATTTTGAACATTTTGCACCTCTACCGCAGACCCTTTTACATTCGTCGGAAACTTGAGTTTGTCATTGCTCAGTAAAGTTAAATAGGAGGCACTTTACCAGGCGGATCTCTAGTTCTTATTAAGATTACTTCAGCTATCGCCCACCTGTTTCAGGGCAATATCGCAGGCAATTTTGAGTAAATTTTTGGCGGTAGCGATCGATCGCTGTGTCCTCACCACTTATCCTCTACCATCAACCCCCCATTTCAAATCTTGATTTTGTGTCAATTAATGAATTGGTCAGCCGGCGAGTCCTCATCCGTAAGCCCTGAGTCCTCATCCATAAGCCCTGAGCGGCGATCGCTAATCGATAGAGCGACCCTCTAAAATTCCTCATCGATTATTGCTAATTTACCGCTTCTATGTTAATGTTATTTTTTTGTTTAACTGTCTTAATCTAGCTAAAGTGAAGCAGGAAAAATAAAGTCAAGTGTCCGAGAAGTTTTCAGAATACAACTGCTATCGAATATTCCAGCCCTTTCCAGCAACCAGGATTTTTCTCATCTAGAGGACTGAGCCTCATCCAGCCTCTTTTTCGGTGAAATATTGGGAAAAGGCAACCATAAACTTACAAATAAACCGGGTTTATCGTGTCCACCACGGGTCATTTGCGCTCAAAATGCCGATCGAGCTTGTAATTTTAACCAAAAACAATGCCACTTTTCAGTTGACAGTTGACTGTTGACAGTTGACTGTTGACCGCTTGAGGGCTACCTCTCCATAAAAGGAAGAGGATTGAAACAGTGAAGAATTTTGTTTTATTTCCCCCTAAAAGGAGGAGGATTTAAACCCATTCTTCTTGGCAAAAATTAATGCAATTGTAGGCAAGGTTCAAGACAATACAAAATCTGTCATTACTAATCTCAAATTTAAAATCTCAAACCTAAAATCGTATAAATTATGTGTTTATTGCTATGTGTTATAGAATTTTACAAGAAAGAATTAGTCGAAAGCCGGAACCCGGAGCGGGAGAAATTAAAATCAGGCTATTCATTACTCCAATACTCGGACTTTTCGGTAGAGGCCGCTCTCAAACTGTCAACTGTCAACTGTCAACTGTCAACTGTTGAAAATCTGTATTGAGCCAGATATTATTGGGCAGAATTGCTATTTTGTTCTAAAATACAAAATCTTATCAGTTCGCGAGGCTGGCTCGAATTCAGATAAACTTATACGACAGAAAATTAAAACAAATATTTGCCGGGGCGAATCATCTAATTTATTTATTAATCATCGGGAACTAAAATTAGGAGCGTACAGTCACTGGCAAAAGAGATGCAAATCCTAAGTCAGGGAAGGATTTGTCAGAGCTGGGAGTGTTACAAAAAGTTAAGGCAACTAGGCTCGATCGCAGGAAAAGCAAGGTAAAATTTGGGTAATAAAGGTTTTGGGTAGTTATGTGGGAGTTGTCAGTTGCGAGTTTACATTCTGCTAACTTACTGTAGAAATTACGTAGAAAATCTACAATTCGGCGCATTTAGGTGCAGCTTACTGTAGAAATTACGGAGAAAGTCACAAGCGTTTTGCGCTGTGGCACAACTCTTGCGGTGTATGTGGCGGATCAATTATTTTTGGTGCACCATTGCAGAAGATAAAACTCGCAACTGATGGAAATAACCCCTTGCAGTTTAAATAGCATCTATAAACAGAAAGGTCGGAGATCGGCGGCTCTAGCAGGCGAAAGTATGAAATTGTAAAATTATGCTTCTGCTATATCCTCCTTGCTGATAAACTGACTCTAAGAAACTTAGCCCTTTTTTGGAAATATCAAAGATGGAAGAAGAAATGTTGTTAGAAAATGTATCGGGAACACTTTTTCCCGATCGAGATGAAACAGAAATTTCTGACCTGAAAAAAACCAGTTTGTTTTCACCGATCGCCCTGGATGATGAGCAGCCAAAACTCGTGTTTTCCGCCAGCGAACTCGATCGACTCGCCGATTTTCGGGATGCTAGTGCTATCAATTCCGATAGCGGGTTAGGCAAGTTAGTTGACAATGCGATCGCACAAAACAGCGGCATCACTAACGGCAAAGTTCCGAATCCGCCTCCTCCTAAAGACACATCCCCCAAAGTTGCTGATGATAGCAGCAAAATGGCTGAATTGAGCGGCGTACCCGAAGAAGGTACAGGCAACAAAAATGACAAAAATGACAAAAAAGATAACAGCGGCAGCGATCCCCAGACGATCGAAGGTACTGATGGCGATGACATAATTGTTGCCACGGGCGCTAACCAGTCGCTCTACGGCAAAAGAGGCAAAGACAAACTCAAAGGAAAGAGTGGCAAAAATAAACTCTATGGAGGCAAAGACGGCGACGATTGCGAGGGCGGCGATGGCGATGACGAAATAAGAGGCGATCGCGGCGACGACAAGTGCGACGGCGGCGAAGGCAACGATACCCTCTACGGTGGCAAAGACAACGACACTCTTTCTGGTGGCACCGGCAACGATACCTGCAAAGGCGACGACGGCGATGACTGGGTACACGGTAACGACGGCAAGGATGACGTTGACGGCGGCAGCGGCAATGATACCGTCTACGGCGGCAAAGGCGACGACACCTGCAATGGTGGCGAAGGCAACGATACTGTCAGGGGCGATCGGGGTAACGACAACGTTAACGGCGGCGAAGGCAATGACACTGTTAACGGTGGCAAAGATAACGATACCGTCATCGGCGGTGCTGGCAGCGACGTTTGCAGCGGCGACGACGGCGACGACACCGTAATGGGCGGCAGTGGCGACGACACCGTAATGGGCGGTGCCGGCAACGACAACGTTAGCGGCGACGAGGGCGACGACAGCGTTGTCGGCGGTGAGGGCACAGATACCTTGATCGGTGGCGAAGGCAACGACGTTTGCAGCGGCGACGAAGGAGACGACAGCATTGTCGGTGGCGCTGGTGACGACACCCTGATGGGCGGATCGGGCAACGATACCCTCGTTACTGGCGACGGCAATGACATGGCAGACGGCGGCGACGGTGACGACAGCGTTGTCGGCGGCGGATCTGGCAACGATACGCTGATGGGTAATGCTGGCAACGATACGATCGTTGGTGGTACTGGCAACCATACCTGTACCGGCGGTGCTGGAAATGACGTTTTTGTCATGGATATGGGTAACAATACCACTCCCGGAAGTTCCGTCATCACTGACTACGAAGACGGCTTCGACAAGTTTCTGCTGTCTGGCAGCTTGAACTTTAGCAGCTTGTTGTTTGTACAAGTCGGCCTCAATACCGAAATTCGGCTCAGCAGCAATCAGTTGGTGCTGGCACTATTGTTGAATGTTAGCGCCACGATTCTCAATGCTGGCGACTTTTTGGGAGTTAATGGTAGCTCTCCAACCCCAACTCCAACTCCAACTCCAACTCCAACCCCAACTCGAATAGTTAATACCCCTCCGCGATCGCAAGCTAATAAGACACTGATAGTCGGTTCCGACGGCAACCCGCAAACTATTACTGGTGACTTATTGAAGTTTGTCGATAACGAGCAAGGTGCTAGCGACACAGTGTTTAAGTTAACGGAGCTGCCTGATGCTAAAACCGGGAAACTATTCTTTAAGGGAGCAGATGTAACACAAGTCGGTTTGACCTTCACTCAAGTAGAGATTAGCCTCGGCTTGTTAACTTTCCAAGCTACAAAAGGTTTTACCGGTGCGGCCAGTTTTGGTTTTGAAGTTAGCGACGGCAAAAACATTCTCACCAGCCAGCGTTTTAGCTTCAAAGTCGAGCAAAATGTCTTTAATTTTGTTGGCAATACAACTCCTCAAGTGATTGTCGGTTCCGAGACGCTAGATAACGACATCCAAGGCGGCGACGGCGGTGATGACATTACAGGCGGTAAGGGCAAAAACAAAATTAAAGGAGGTAAGGGCAACGACAAAATTAAAGGCGGCGATGGCGAGAACGATATCGACGGTGGTGATGGCGATGACGATATCATCGGTGGTAAAGGCAAAAACAAAATTAAAGGAGGTAAGGGCAAAAACAAAATTAAAGGCGGTGATGGCGATAACGAGATCGAAGGTGGCGATGACGATGACGAGATCGAAGGTGGTAAAGGCAAAAACAAAATCAAAGGAGGTAAAGGCAAAAACAAAATCAAAGGCGGTGATGGTGAGAATGATATCGAAGGTGGCGATGACGATGACGATATCATCGGTGGTAAAGGCAAAAACAAAATCAAAGGAGGTAAAGGCAAAAACAAAATCAAAGGCGGTGATGGCGATAATGATATCGAAGGTGGCGATGACGATGACGATATCGAAGGTGGTAAAGGCAAAAACAAACTCATCGGCGGTATTGGCAATGACAAAATTAAAGGCGGCGATGGCGAGAATGAGATCGACGGTGGCGAAGGAACCAATACTCTAATTGGAGGCGCTGGTAAGAATCGCTTTATTTACAAAGTTTCCCGCGAAAAGATTAAAACAGTTCTAGATGCTGACTTAATTACTGACTTTAAGGCTGATGAAGATCTCTTAGAGTTGTCTGCCGCAGCTTTTGGCAATCTCAGCCTTACCAGCTTGACTCGACTGGCGATTACGGCTACTTCTACTGTTGGATCGATCGGCAGTTCTAACTTACTCGACTTCAGCGCCGATATCACCGTTACCAGCATCGCCACTTTGCAAGCGCGGTTTGCAGCTTTGGGCGGCAACAGTGACGCACCTACTTTCTGTCAGTTTACAGATGCCGAAACTAACCGTTCCGTGCTGGTATTTGCTGTTGGGGCGCGCTTTGAAATTGTCACCAGTTTCTCGCTGAAATTTAGCCTGCAAATCAGGAACTTTGTCTTCAGCGGCCCGCAACTAAATGTTCCTGTCGGTACTTCCGGCCCTGACAATTTAAACTTCGGCACTTATCCGGCCGCAGTTAATTTCAAGGCTTTGGCTGGCGATGACAACATTGTCGGCAGCAACTTTAACGATACCATCGACGGCGGTGACGGCAACGATACCATCACCGGCGGCCTCGGTGCTGATGTCCTCAGCGGTGGCAGTGGCACAGATCTGTTTGTTTACAACACAACTAAAGAAGGTGGCGATAAAATTGCTGATTTCAAATCTGGAACAGATAAATTCCAGTTTGTATCGAGCGAATTCGGCAATGTGACTACTACTAACTTTGACGGTGTTAGCGGTTCAACTCCTGACATTACCGGCAAAGAGTTAGTCATTTTCACTGGCGGAACCTATGCCAGTCTCGAAGCGGCACAAGCTAAGGCTACAGGAAGTTCTACAACTCCTGGTTTCTTCGCATATAACAATGCTGCGAACGAAACGGTGTTGGTGTTTGACTCTAACGGTACAGCACCAGGCGGTTTCACAACTGTTGCGAATCTGGGTACTGCGGCGGGGACTTTGGGCACAGCAGACTTTGTGTTTACTGGTGCGATCGCAACTTCTCCGACTGGTACTTCTACAAATTCCGGCAGCATTGTAGATTTAACTGCTGCTGGGAATACCTATCCGAGTGGTAGCAATAATTTCGGTTCAGGTGTTGGCGGTTACAACTTCAGCACACCCGTCTTATTTACCGGAGATGCGAAGGCTAACAATGTCACTGGTACTCAATTTGCTGACATCTTCAGCGGTGGTAGCGGTGCAGATATTCTGACTGGCGGCAGTGGTGCAGATATCTTTGTTTACAATTCTCCCGGTGAAGGCGGTGATACGATTACTGACTTTGCCTTTGGGGTTGACAAATTCAAGTTTGCCAGTGGTGCTTTCGGGAATTTGACTACTACTAACTTTGACGGTGTGACGGGTTCAACTCCTGACATTACTGGCAAAGAGTTAGTGATTTTCACCGGCGGGAATTATTCGACTGTGGAAGCGGCGCAAGCTAAGGCTTTGGGCGGTTCTACAACTCCTGGTTTCTTCGTATATACGAATACGAACAGCGAGACGGTGTTGGTGTTTGACTCGAACGGTACAGCGGCAGGCGGTTTCACAACTGTTGCGAATCTGGGTACGGCTGCGGGAACTTTGGGCACAGCAGACTTCTTGTTTACTGGTGCGACTGGTTCTGCTCCGACTGGTACTTCTACAAATTCCAGCAGCATTGTTGATTTAGTTGCTAATCCGGGTACTTTCCCGACAACTGGAGTTTACAACTTCGGTTCTGGTGCGGGCGGTTACAATTTTACCACTCCTGTCTTGTTTACTGGCAATTCAACTGTGGCGAATAACGTCACTGGTACTGAGTTGGCTGATATCCTCAACGGTGGTGGCGGTGCAGATACGATCGCTGGTGGCGGCGGTGCAGATACTATCACCGGTGGTGCCGGTGTAGATATTTTGACTGGCGGTTCTGGTGCAGATATCTTTGCTTTCAAGGCTCCCGGCGACGGCCCGGATACGATTACTGACTTTACCTTCGGAACTGACAAATTGCAGTTTGCTGCGAACGCTTTCGGCAATTTGACTTCTACGAATTTTGTCAGTGCGAGCGGTTCAAATCCTGACATTACTGGCAAACAATTGGTGATTTTCACCGGTGCCAATTATTCGACTGTGGAGGCGGCTCAAGCTAAGGCTGTGGGTGGTTCTACAACTCCTGGTTTCTTCGTATATACGAATACGAACAGCGAGACGGTGTTGGTGTTTGACTCGAATGGTACAGCGGCAGGTGGTTTCACAACTGTTGCTAATTTGGGTACGGCTGCGGGGACTTTGGGCACAGCAGACTTTGTGTTCACAGGGACGATCGTTGCTTCTCCAACTACCCCTGCTCCGACTTCTGGTAGCATTGTCAATTTAGTGACTAATCCGGGTACTTTCCCGACAACTGGAGTTTACAACTTCGGTTCTGGTGCGGGCGGTTATAACTTTACCACTCCTGTCTTGTTTACTGGCAATTCAACTGTGGCGAATAACGTCACTGGTACTGAGTTCTCCGATATTTTGAACGGTGGTTCCGGTGCTGATATCTTCAACGGTGGGGCTGGTAATGACAGCATCTCCGGTGGTGCTGGTAATGACAGCATCTCCGGTGGTGCTGGTAATGACACTTTAATCGGCGGTTTGGGAACAAATGCTCTCAGCGGTGGATTGGGTTCTGATGTGTTTGTGTTCACCGGAACTACTGCTGGTGGCGGGGATATCATTACGGATTACAGCATTGTTGATGATGTAATTAACATTGACAAGATTGCTTTTGCTGGGTTGGGTTCGGGGCCTTTGGGTGTGAATTTCTACCGGTACAGCAGCACTGTTGCTACTGTAAGCGCGATCGAGTCATCCTTGACTTCGCCGTCGATTATTGCTCTCTTCGATAGTGCAGCTAATACTACTAAGCTGTATTACGATAGCAACGGTTCGACGGTTGGTGGCAACAGTTTGTTTGCTACTGTCAATGTCAATTTGGGAGTTTCGGGTAATTCTGAATTGTTCTTGTTCTAAACGGCAAGAATTCTAATCTGAATATCAAGGGTATGCACGGGGATACAGCAATGCTGTATCCCAACAAGATAAGGACACGGCAATGCTGTGTCCTTATTTTGTTGTTGTTGATTTTCAAACAATTTAGTGGCTTTGTTTTGGGCGGGGAAACGGCACTACCCCGTCTTTTTTTGCGGTGTTGTTGATGGTGGATACGATCGCGCGATCGCCTTTTTGGGGATTTGTGCGATGGCTTACGCCCCGCTACGCTACGCCGGGATACCGATAAATTTGTAGGGGTGAAGCATTCGGGCGAGAATAGTTGATTCCCAACCTACCATCCAATACCCGAATGCTTCACCCAGCCCCCACAGACAAGTCATAATTACCAAATATTGGTCAACCCTTGATGCGCGAGAGTCAATGAATATTTGGTTTTGATAAACTGCCGGCGTTGCGATCGAGATCCTTTGATGGGGCGAGGGCGAAGCATTTGGGCATGAAATCTTGGGTTTTTTGTTGTGAATTGTCGCCCAAATGCTTCGCCCCTACGAGTAATTCGATCGACTTTTGGGGGAAATGTGCGATCGACTATTAGAAAATTAACTCTTCAACCCACGGAGGTGGGTTTGTCTGTGTAGACGCGGTTTCAACCGCCGTCTCTATTACTGTTGAATGATTTTGAATAATTGGTATTACCTCGTTTCCAACCGCTGCCGCCATTTGCTGCTAATAACATCGATCGCAGTCACGACAACTAACAATACCAACATCATCGTAGTAGCCTTATTGTATTCAAAAGCTCGAATATAATTGACTAATTCAAAACCAATACCGCCGGCGCCCACCACACCCAACACCGAAGCCGCCCGAATGTTGTATTCAAACATCCACAGCGTGTAACCCAACGCTAGCGGCAACACCTGGGGGAAAATGCCGTATTGGGCAACTTGCAGCCAAGATGCACCCGCCACTTGCAACGATTCGATCGATCGCGCTTCCACAGACTCGATCGCCTCCTGATAAAATTTAGCAAGATAACCTATAGTATAAATTCCCAAAGCCAAAGTACCAGCAGGCGCGCCCAAACCAGTCGCGGATACAAACAGCAATCCCAGGACAATTGAAGGAACCGATCTCACCGCATTTTGCAATAAATTAGCTAGCCATTGCAACCACTTTGGTGCTATATTGTGGGCGCTGCAAATCGCAATCGGTACGGAAAGAATTGCGCCGATAGTCGTTCCCCACAAGGACATTTGAACTGTTTCGATTAAGGCATTAATTGCAACATCTATAATTTCGAGATTTGGGGGCCACAAGCGGGACATAAAATCTGTCATGTATGGCCAACTGCTAGCCAATGTTGTGGCATCTATTTCTAATCCCTGCAAGGCCCAGCCATAAATTACAATTAAGATTGTTGTAATACCTGGGGTTTTAATCAAGCTATAATTTTTTGAGAAGTTAGTTGATTTTTTTTCGATCATTTCAGTTGGTTTTGAGATTTATGTACGGCTATTTTTGGGTTTGATGAAGGGGCTTTTTTTGTGAACCGCAGAGGGCGCAGAGGGCACAGAGGAAGAGTTGAGAAGAGGGGAGTTCACACTGCTAGTTTGGGCGGTGTTAGTTTGCTGAATTTGTCGGACAGGTTGTGACATTTGCCATCATAGACTATTTGACCGGCATCTAGGACGATCGCTCTTTCTGGATATCTGCTTGCCATTCCTAAGTCGTGCAATACTACAACTACTGTCATTCCTTGTTCTTTGTGCAGAAGGGCGAGGATTTCCATTACTTGTTGGGCGGCGATTACGTCTAATCCGGTGGTGGGTTCGTCTGCTAGTAAAATCTGGGGAGATTGGATGAGGGCGCGGGCGATCGCCACTTTTTGCTGTTGTCCGCCGCTGAGTTGTCCGGTTTTTTGGTACGCTAGGTCTTGCAGTCCGAAGTTTGCCAGTAATTCAAAAGCTCGATCGCGCTTTTGCTTCGGAAAACCCCACAGAGTCTCCCAAGTATTCAATCCTCCCAAGCAACCACACAGCACATTGTCGATCGCAGGTAGCTGTTTAATCAATCCGCCGCCTTGAAAAATCAAGCCAATATCGCGCCGAATTCGCCTCAATGTGCGCGGAGTTATTACTGTATCGTTAATTCTAATTTCTCCGGTTTTGACGGGAACTAATCCGACAAATGAACGCAAAAGTGTGGATTTTCCTGCACCGTTTAAACCCAGCAGCGCTACAAATTCGCCCTGTTTTATTTTGCAATCAATTCCGTTCAAAATCGGGCGTTTTAGCGAGGTTGAATAAGCTGTTTCTATTTTACTGCATTCGATAGTCATAATAAGAAGGAAGAAGGAAGAGGGAAGAAGGAAGAGGGAAGATTTTTTAATTGTCTTCGCGCGAGAATGAGTAAGAGATACACATAAAAATTTTAGTTTAGCTGACTTTTAATTGGCTGTATTAACTTGGTAAATATTTGTTGATAAACTTTGCCCTTAATATAATTTACGATCTAACTGTTACAATAAAATAGGTTTGTAGTGAGGACTTTAGTCCTTCTTTTTCTGAGGACTAAAGTCCTCACTACGAACCTTTGTTTTACTGTGTAAGGATTTTTGTCCGGCTTTTTTTGCGGACTAAAGTCCTCACTACGAACCTTTGTTTTACTGTGAGGATTTTTGTCCGGCTTTTTTTGCGGACTAAAGTCCTCACTACGAACCTTTGTTTTACTGTGAGGATTTTTGTCCGGCTTTTTTTGCGGACTGAAGTCCTCACTACGAACCTTTGTTTTATGGTTCGAGTTTAGCGCGCTGCAAAGCTTGGCGCAAGGTTGCCAAATGGCGCGCATGATCGACTTTTACTAATTTTTGGGAATTGTACAAACTGCGGAACAATTGATTGTTTGCAGGTTCGTTCATTTTCATGAAAGCATTGATCAGTTTTTCGCGCATCGGTGCCGGAATGCGATCGTCAATTACAATTCCGTGGGCTGGAACTCCTGGAATCTGCTGCAAAACTCGCAATTTCTTGCCTTCTTCTGCTGTAATCCAAGGCGGTAGTAAAGCGTATTCGGAAACTGCTGCGACTTCTGCTTGACCTCTTAAAACTGATTGCAAAGCGCTGCCGTAACCATCGCCGTAGGTAACATTTCCAAAGAAACTTTCGAGTCTATCCGGGCCTGAGACTAATCCTTGACCTACTAATTCTGAGACTGGGAAAATAAATCCCGAACCGGAAGTTCGAGAAGTGAAAGCCATTTTTTTACCCTTCAATTGTTCGAGGGTTTGCTTTGCTGAACCTTTGGGGCGCAGCGGACTATCTTGCCGCACTACAAATACAGAATCGTAGGTATTTCCGCCGGAATAATCGCTGCGAACTTCTGCTAAATACATCCGCGCTTTGGCTAATTGTTCTGCTTTTAATGCCGCGCGCCCTGCTACAAATGCGACATCTGCCCTGTCGGCCCTCAAAGCTTCTACAGCAGCGGTTTCGTCGCCGATGACTGCATCAATAGGAATTCCCATTTCTTTGGATAGTATTTGCGCTACTTGATTGGCTTTGTTTTGCAAGTCTGTAGCATCTCTGCGGTTGGCAAATACGATCCTAATGCGACTTATAGCTGCTTGTGCTGTTAAATCTCGCTCGCCCTTTGGTGCTGTTTGCGCGATCGCCTTCTGCCCAACTCCGACTGCATTCGCTGTCAAACCCGCTAGCAGCAACAATCCTGCGCTAGCGCTTGCTAGCACTTTAAACTTTGCATTCATCAATCGATCTCCTAACCTAACCTAAACTATTTGATAATTAATTGCAATAATCTTCAACTTATCCTACAACGCTTTTGGTAATTAGTTGCAATAGTCTATTGATAATTATTTCCGATATGTCATATCATCAAAATTGATTAAGCTTTGATTCTATGTATGATATAATGCCGCCCAAGCACCCCAGGCAGAAAAAAATATGACAGCCAACCTTACCGATAAAAATGCTTTGCAAGTCTGTTTTGCTGATGTGGAGGCGGCGGCAAAGCGCTTGCAGGGCAAAGCTTTCAAGACACCTGTGCTGACTTCGCACACAGTCAACAAACAAACCCATTCTCAAGTATTTTTTAAGTGCGAAAACTTTCAGCGGACGGGTTCGTTTAAGTTTCGCGGTGCTTGTAATGCTTTGATGCAGCTATCTGAAACGGAAAAACTCAACGGAGTAGTGACTTTTTCTTCGGGAAATCACGCGCAGGCGATCGCCCTTGCCGCACAATTACTCTCAATTCCTGCTACTGTCGTAATGCCAGCAGACGCGCCCAAAGTCAAGCAGGAAGCGACTCGCGGCTACGGTGCCGAAATTGTTTTGTACGATCGCACTCGCAATTCCCGCGAAGATCTCACCGCCCAAATTGCGAGAGAACAACACTTGACAATTATTCCTCCTTATGATGACGCGCGAGTGATCGCGGGACAAGGTACGGCGGCGATGGAATTGATCGCAGAAGTTGGGGAGTTGGATTTGCTGCTGGTTTGCTGCGGCGGTGGAGGTTTATTGTCGGGATGTGCGATCGCAGCTAAAACTTTGTCTCCCAAGTGTACAGTCATAGGTGTAGAACCGGAGCAAGCAGATGATGCCGCGCGATCGTTCCGCACCAAAACGCTGCAAACTGTTAGCAACCCAGATACGATCGCAGACGGCGCGCGCACACCTTCTTTGGGGAAATTAACTTTTCCTTTGGTGCTGCATTATGTGGACGATATGGCAACTGTTTCGGAAGCGCAAATTCGCAATACAATGTTTTTTATGTGGGAGCGGATGAAGATTGTTGTCGAGCCTACGGGAGTGTTAGCTGCGGCGGCTTTGCTGTCAGGAGTTGTGAAAGCAGAAAATAGCAGAGTTGGTGTAATTGTCAGCGGTGGAAATGTGGATATTAGAGAGGTCGATCGCTTTTTTTCGTAGATGGGGATACTTCTCTGATAAAATGCTCCCACAACAAACTTTGATATCACAGCACAATGTCTTCAGAAACAAACTCAGCAGCTCAATCGACAACTGGTGCAGATGCGATCGATGTGGCGATCGCCTCAGGAATCGATTTTGACGGCACTGCGATTCCGAAAGCAAAATTAGACCTGTACGAGAAAGTAATGGGATTAGAAGCCGGAAGACAGCGCAGCGGCGTGTCGAACACCATGCGATCGCGCATTGTCCGAATTGGAGTCAAACACCTGCCTCAAGCAGAACTCGATCCAATGCTAATTGCTGCCGACTTTGCACCGCTAAAAGACAAAGAAGTTGCGTTTTATTACGGCGGTAAATAGAGCGTATTTATATCATTTTCGGTTGCATTCCTTGGTATGGTGCGTCGTTGCGAGATTTTCAAGCTGATTCCTAGATTTTCAACAGTGACGCACCTTACGAGACTGCGAAACTTCTCCCAGATGTGCGCGATTTTTCTCAAAAACCTAATTTTTTGCATTCAGGACTACTTTTGCAATCCCAAATTATCGATCGACCTCCCAACCCCTGCCGATTTTGCTTAAAATAGACATAACCCAAACTCATAACATCTGTCATGCAAAGCTATACCCTCGCAGAAGTATGTAATCCACAGGGGACAGTCTTTAACCGAGCTGCTGTGGAGCCAGTTTTACTCACAGATAAATCGCAGCCCAGCCACGTAATTATGTCGGCTGATGCCTATCAGGGCTTGATAGAGCGACTGATGGAACTAGAAGATATGCTTTTAGGAAAAGCCGCAAAATCTGCCCTGAGTCAGTCTCAAATGGTTGGTACCAAAACCTTTGTAGAAACACTAAAACAACTGGCAAATGGCGAAACTTGATGGTTTACAAACAGTGCTCGACTTTCTCAAGGGTTTGCAACCTAAAATAGCGGCTCAAATTGCTAAAAAAGTGTTAGCGCTGAATGTCGATCCTTTACCTAATGATAGCAAGCAATTAATCGGATATCTGGGTTATTATCGGGTAGATAGTGGCGAGTATCGGATTATTTACAACTTTAATCCCGAAGAAGATTTGGTAGAAATTATTCTAGTTGGTAAGCGTAACGATGATGAAGTATACAAAAAATTAGAGCGCCTTTTCTAAAAAACTCATTCTCAGTGATGCTGCTCTAAATATTGGTAGGGTGCGTCGCTGCGAGATTTTCAAACTGATTCCTAAATTGTCAAGAGCGATGCACCCTACAATACTTTTTTGATAACTCCTATATTTCAACTAAGACGCAAGTATAACTGCAACTATGGCTAGCACAAGAGCGATAATTTGCGGGATTGTAATTGCTTCTTTCAGGAAGAAATATGATAGAAATACAGTAATTAGCGGGTACAGTGATGTAATGCTGATGACGCTGATAACTGGCCCGCTTTCAATGGATCTCAGAAAAATCACCGATGCTACAGTTCCGCAAACACCGATTAATAAAGCAAATACGATTCCTGTAATATTCCCCTCAAGACTCAAGTCTTTACTGCTGGCCAGAATAAATACTGTAGTTAAAATAGCGCCGATTGTTTCATAAACAAAAACTGTTTTATAGTCAATAGATTTAGTTGCTAACTTGCCAAAAAATCCCCAAAAGCCGTATAATAATGAACAAACGAGTGCATAGATTAACCAATTGGGTATTTTAACCATAGTTTCCAGAATTTAAGTAAGTTGTTTGGTGCTGGTTGTACTCGATTTGCGATCGCAGTTGATGAATTTTCGCTAATCGCCACCTGTACGGTTCTTAAATCTCCGGTTTCAAAGCACGTTCCATCAGCGATAAAACAGCTTGTTCGGGAGTAATTTTACCATTCAGCAAACGGTAAACTTGACTGGAAACAGGGACTTCAATCTCGCGCCGATCCGCCAAATCAATTAACACATTAGTAGTATTAACTCCCTCAGCAGTGCTCTGCAATTCCTGCAAAACTTCCTCCAAAGACTTACCTTTCGCCAATCCGAAACCAACCCGATAATTGCGCGACAAAGCACTATTGCAAGTAGCGAGTAAATCTCCCAAACCAGACAAACCATAAAAAGTTTCGGCGCGTGCTCCCAAACGAACCCCTACCCGAATCATTTCCGGCAAGGCGCGAGTTAACAAAGCAGATTTAGCATTAGTTCCTAATTGTAAACCATCGCAAACACCAGCGGCGATCGCAAAAACATTCTTCAAAGTGCCCCCCAACTCAGTCCCCAGGGGATCTTGATTGACATAAACCCGAAAAATATCCGAACTGTAAATAGTTTGTACTTGCTTCGCCGCCGCTAAATCCAAACTCGCCGCTACCGTGGCAGCGGGTAATCCTCGCTGAATTTCTTCGGAAAGATTGGGGCCGGAAAGTACGACAATTGGATTATTAGGAAAGGCATTTTGCCAAATTTGAGATGGAGTGCGCGTCGTGGCGGGATCTAAACCTTTGGTGACAGTAACTATAATTGTACGGGGATTTGGATTTAAGGCAAGCAGGCGATCGACTGTTTCGCCAACTCCTTTCATCGAAACTGCCGAAACCACAACATCGGCGCCAGTTATAACCGATTCTAGACTAAAAGAACTGCGGCGCGACCACAAATTTACCCGATCGCCCTTTTTACCTCCCAGATTTGCCAGGGCCGAACCCCATGCACCTCCACCTAATATTGTCAATATTTTCATTGGTAATGGGTAATGGGTAATTGGTAATTGGTAATTGGTAATTGGGAATTGGGAATTGGGAATTGGTTATTTGGTTATTGTCACCAAAACATAACAACTGTCAACTGTCAACTGTCAACTGTCAACTGTCAAACGCGGCCGCAATCCGTAATGACGGTAACGCCAATAATCGCGTAAAATGCGATCGTGATCGAAACACAATTGCTCGGGAATCTGCCAAGACTCAAAAACTTGTAAATTTTTAGCATCATCCGCAGCTTGAGGTTCGCCAGTTGCCGCAGCCAAGAATACAATACTGATTGTATGTTGCCGCGCGTCGCGATTTGGATCGGAATAAACGTAAAATTGCTCGATTAATTCTACATTCAAACTTGTTTCTTCTAAAGCTTCGCGTTTTGCCGCCGTTTCTACCGATTCCCCATAATCGACAAAGCCGCCGGGAATCGCCCAACCGTAGGGAATATGCAAGCGTTCTATAAGTACGATCGGTCGCTGCGGGCGATCGACCAATTCGATGATAATATCAACTGTAGGAGCAGGATTTTTGTAAGTCATTCTGTTGGGAATTGGGCGAAGCGAAGCGGAGGGATTGAGAATTGGGCATTGAACTGGTTCCTAGGCAGAGCCTGGGAACCGATACCCAGAGGCTCTGCCTGGGGACGAGCATTCTTCCTTTTCTTGTTCCTGCTAAATCATGCTAAACCGCGAACTGGCACGCGCTGCCTCTGCAAAACTTCTGCATAAAGCTTTTCCAACTCAGTAATATTTTGACTGAGAGTGTAGCGCTCGATCGCCCGTTGGCGCGCTTTTTGGCCCAGCAGCATTCCAAACTCAGGATGATCGCAAAACAACGGCAGCAAAGTTAGTAACTGACTCCGCACCCGCTGAGTGTTCAAAACTATCCCCGCGCCTTCCTCCAACGCCTCGCCGTCAGCACCGGCATCCGTTGCCAAGCAAGCTAAACCGCAGGCCATCGCTTCCAGCAGCGACAGGGACAATCCCTCCACCAAAGAAGGCAGAATAAATACATCTGCACCGCGCAGAATTTCGATCCGGCGTTCCTCCTCGGCGACAAATCCGAGCCATACAATGCCGTCCTCTTCGCCGTAGGACAGTTGCAGCGAGGCGGCGAGGGGCCCGTCGCCTACGATCGCCAATACGTTGCCAGGGCCAAAATTACATTGTTTCCAGGCCTTCAGCAAAGCCTCAACATTTTTCTCGGGGGCAATGCGGCCTTGATATACAAATATGCGATCGGCTTTTAATTCCGACTTCAACCCCGAAGGCCCGGGCGAATACTTCTGGGCGTCTACGCCGTTGGGAATCACAGCTACCCGTTCTTCCGGCACTCCCAACTTCACCAAAATATCTCGCTGAATGTAAGAAAAGACGATCGTCGAGTCGTAGTTAGCCAAAAACGGAGCGTACAGTTGATACATCAGGTGTTGGGTTCCCGATGTCAAATTCCGCAATTTGCGATCGAACGGCGGGTGAAAAGTCGCCACCAAAGGCAAATTCAATTCCTGACAAATTTCCGGCAGCAAAAAGTCTAGGGGCGAAAGCGTCAGGGAAGCGTGAACAACATCCGGTTTCAGCCGCCGCAAAGACTTCATCAACACTGTGCGGGATTTGAGAGTTGGAATCGTATAAATTTGCGATTTGTAGTGACAGGGTAAAGAAACTTCGTTGCAACTCGCGGGCGAAAGCGAATTGGTATATGAAGTTGGAGTAATTCCACTTCCCCATTTTCCATTTGCTACGCTCCACGCGGCATTATTCCTGTCAATTTGGCCCGCTTCTTGGGCAAAGTGCAGGAAACTGACCTGGTATTCCCGGTCTAATAAGGCGTTAGTGACTTCCCTGGAGTAAGTTACATTACCGCAAAAAGGTGATTTTTTTCCTAGCCAAGCGATGTGCATTCGAGTAAATCAGAGTTTGTTATGTTTTAAATTCGATCGACTTTGCTATTAGTGCTACGGGAAATATACCAGGTTAAGACGCCACCTGCGATCGCCAATCCCGCTAAAGCCAAAAATACCGTCGGCAAACCCAGAAATGTTTCTGCTACTCCCGCTAAAGCTAATGGTAAACTCAAAGCGATATTAGTCGCATTGTTTTGCAGCCCGAAAACTTTTCCCCGCATTTCTTCTGGGGTTTCTGCTTGAATTGTCGTCTGCATCGGCACTCCCACCAACGAAGCAAACAAACCCAACAGGGTAATGAACAGCACCGAGATCCACAAATGGTGTGTAAATGCAGAAATACCCATCAGAGCAATTGCCATACCAACAGATCCGATTAAACTAAGTTGGGAATGAGAAAATTTGTGGCCGAGATAGCCGACAGTCGTCGCCCCAGCAGCCATCCCGACGCCCACCGCAGCCAGCAAAAATCCAAATTGCGACGCTTTCATACCGGGCAGGATTTCTGCCAGCCGCACCGCTAGAACTGCTAAGGCTGCAAAAATGGAAAATAGAATAATTAGTTGAATTAAAGCATTGCGGACTTTCGGTTGATCGTTGATGTAACGCAGCCCGTCTTTTAAATCTGCTAGGGGATGCGGCGGTTCGTGTTCGACTTCGTTTTTTTCGCCTGTTTTCATCGACAGCAACAGCACTCCGGCGAAGGCGTAACTTCCGCCGACTACTAATTCTTTGCCGATGCCGAGTCCGCCACCGAGATTGGTAAATAGAGTGTCGGCTAAGGCTAGTAAGGGTTCTCCGACTGCAAAGCCGATAATCACCGAACCCATCATGGTTGTGGTGTAGAGCGAGTTTGCCGATAGCAGGTGGCGGCGTTCAACAATTAAGGGAATTACTGACTGTTCTGCTGGGGCGAAAAATTGAGTTAGGGTGGAAACTAGGAATGTCACTAGCAGCAGCAAGCAGAATCCGAGCGGTAGTTGACCGAGTTCCCACCCGTCGGAGAGCCACAACAGCAAAGGCAATGTCAAGACGAAGCCTCCCCGCAGCAGGTTTGTGGCTACGAGCACTGCTTTTTTTGACCAACGATCGACATATACGCCCGCAGCAGCCCCAAATAACACCGCAGGTATGGTAAAGGCGATCATGATTGCCGATACCCACCTGCTGATGGTTTGATCTGGCGCTTGAAATCTGCTGGCTACCAGGGCGATCGTCAGTACGAGATAAACTTTATCTGCTAGTTGCGAGAAAACTTGCCCGCTCCACAGCGCTAGAAAATTTCGGTTTTTGAGCACCGGCAGAAATCCGGTTTGTTGCTCGGGAGTTTCGCCTGCTGCTTCCGCGAGATCTGCTGCGGTTGCTGCTGTTGACAGCGCGGGGATGGCTTCTGGTTGCTGGCTGTTGCCGTTGTTCCAGTCTGTTTCTGGATTTGTGGGATATTTGTCCATTTCTGGGTCTTGGGCGTTACTCCATTGTCGATCGGCAAAGACGGGCGATGAGTTAAAATCTGGAAAATTTTCTCGTTCTTCCATCTTGTGGTGGGTCACAGCTAAAATAGATCTTCTCAAATCAGTATCGGACAGTCGCATCATAGGATTTGGGGTGGATCGCCTGGGATGGTTGAGCTTGGGGGGGATGGGAATTTCAAATTGAGGCGTTAACCTCTAAATTTAATAACTCGTAACTTTTCTTATTATCTAGTTTTGCAAGAATTTTGAGCATTTACCTGAAATTGCTTACAGGTTCGGATATCCCGCAAGCTGGGTGAGATTTTTACTCCACGAGATTCAAAATTTAAAACTCAAAACTCTCCAAGTACGTGTCGATCGAGCTTCCCGATCGAATCGTGCAACCTAAATGATACTGGGCATATTGCCGCAAAATATTTTCTACTGATATCCAAGTCCCCCGATCGGCAATCCCCTCTCCTAGTTCTGCACTCCCCAACTGTTGCAGTGCAGCTAATTCTTTAGCATTAATATGGAAATTTGTCAAGTGTTTGCTGTCGCTCGTTTGCCGGGAACGGGAGCTGGATCTGTACAGGCTGCCAGTTTGTGAGGAAAGTTCTGCCTCTAGGTTAGCTAGCTCTGGCAAGCTGAAGGTTCCCCCAGAGGGTATACTAAACCCGGTTTGCCAGTTCGGATCTGTGAAATTTGGGATGAGTGGCACTCTGGTGGCACAGCAGACTTGGACTTGGGGCGCGAGGCCTGCTAGGGCTAGCAAGTGAAAAATACCCTGGGCTAGATGGGCGACTAGCAGGGCGGCGGATTCAATTTCTGTGCGATCGGACAAACGCTCCAAACGGCTCAAGTGTTCGCCCAGCAAAAAGAAAAGTGATTCTTGCGGTTCGTCGGAAAGGGCGCTGGCGATCGCCAATTCGGCCAAATATTGCGCGGCTGATAGTTTTCCCAGGTTGCGGCTCAAACCCGGATAGGATTCGACGGTGGACGCTTGGGTAATCTTGTCGAGCGATCGACCTTTGGCGATGAGCAATTCGTTGACTACAAATAATTCGCTTCTCCCGCCAATGCTCGATCGTTGTTTGCGAACACCCGGTGCTACGGCTTTAATTAAGCCAAATTCCCGTGTCAAAACTGTCAGCAGGCGATCGGATTCGCCGATCGGCGCACTCTTAAGATTGATTCCAATTGCTTTGTAAGTTCGAGTCACTAGATTATAGATTTTAGATTTACAACGGCACTCTTATACGAATTAATTTTGAGGTATGTTGTTGCGCTTTAGCGCTCTTTTCTTAGATATATGAAAGAGCGCTCAAGCGCAACTACGTACCTTTCCATCACTAATGACTAGGAATTAATTTTGAGGTATGTTGTTGCGCTTTAGCGCTCTTTTCTTAGATATATGAAAGAGCGCTCAAGCGCAACTACGTACCTTTCCATCACTAATGAGTCTGATTTAAATTATCCCGCTGGCGGATTAATTCCGGGCCGCGAGAAGTCCCCAAACGAGTCGCACCAGCCACGATCAAATCTATAGCTTGTTCGTGAGTGCGAATTCCTCCGGCCGCTTTAATACCAACTCTTCCCTTAGTAAATTCCTTCAACAACCGTACATCTTCAACTGTCGCCCCACCAAAAAAGCCCGTGTTAGTTTTGATATAAACGGCGCCCGCCTCCATGCAAAGCTCAGCCGCTAATTGTTTTTCCTCATCAGAAAGCATCGAGCATTCGATAATCGCCTTGATAGTTAGTCCGGTTTCTTCGCAAATTTCGGCCAATTCCCGGTGAAATTCGTCGCTTTTTCCGGCTTTCAACAATCCTAAATTGACCGAGACATCTAACTCAACGGCTCCGCTGTCTGCCGCTTCTAGAGCTTCGTAGAGTTTGACTGCTGATGTGGTTGCTCCCGTGGGAAAACCTATGACTGTCGAAACTTTTGACTTTGTGCCGTGCAGAAGACTTACCGCTTGTCGCACGTAGGCGGGATACACGCAAACTGTGGCAAACCCAAATCTTTCTGCTTGTTGGCAGCAGTGTTCTACTTGCTCGGGAGTGGCGCCCGGATCGATGAGGGCGTGGTCGATATAGGGGGCAATATCGATATCTGGCCCTTGTGCAGCCATTGCTGTTTTTTCTCCGAAGCAACTACATCTTTATTATGTATCGAATTTACCAATTCTTAACTTGCCTCAGGCTCTGAGTTGCTGCTCAGACCAACTGTTGTGGGAAGTTTTTCATCCATTTATGATAAAAAAAATAAATTTTAGTATCTGCCTTTAGATACATTTTTAATCTTTCTTTAGGTATACTTTGTTAAAAGGAGTTGCGGTAGAGCCTGCGTCAGCTACCCTAGAGCAGAGCCTGGTAGCAGTCACTGTTTTTACTCCGATTAGTGCTTTAAAAACATAACAGCCAGTGCCAAGCATGAATCATTTAGAACTCGAACAAGAAATTGGAAAGATGGCTAGAGCGATGATGACTCGCAATAGCTTAATTGGTAAAGATTTGATTGCAGATCTCAGAGGGCGGCTGTCAACAGACAGCGTAGCTGCTTTGATGATTGTCAGTATTGAGCGCTTGATTTGGTCTGACTGTGAGTCGGTGATCTGGAGTTTGAGTTATTTGATTCCTGCTGATGTGATGGAAGAAATTCGCCGCATTACGGCGCTGGTTGTTTGCAAGCGCTTGATGGGCAAGGGTTTTGTGCTGGGGAAGGATTTTAGTATTGATGCTTCAGGCAGGTTGCTGTTGAGCGAGACTGCTCAAACAGCGGTTGTGGTTGCTTGAATTGGGTAAGCAGAAGTTGGATCTATTGGCACTACGAGATTTGCACTTTTAGTGTAATTGCAAACCTAATTTTGGATGGGGTAATAGTTGACAGTTGACAGTTGACAGTTGACAGTTGACAGTTGACAGTTTGAGAGCGACCTCTACCCTTAAGTCCGAGGATTGGAGTAATGAATAGTCTGATTTTAATTTCTGGTAATAGTTGCGTGACTCGCGCCAGCCTGAGATTTGCAGCAGCTCCAACCAGTGATGAGTGTGGTTAGCTAAAAGAGCATTTGATGAGAGGAAAATAGTCGGTTTCAACTGTCAATTGTTGAGGTTGTTAATGGCTGTTTGTACGGGCGATCGCCCTGTATCAAAATTTTCTGATTTGTAGTCAAATTACAGTTTAACTCCGGGCATTTTTCGTGTAGAATCATCCCTAAGATAGATGCGAAGTATTATGAACTTAATTCAAAACTTGGAAGCGGCTTGGTATTATCATCTGGGTTCGCGCCACCTCGAAGCTAACGATCATGATAGTGCTCTGGCGAATTTTGACAGAGCTGTGAACTTGCAATCGGATCATTATAAGGCTTGGTTCGGGCGAGGTATGGCTTTGGGCAACTTAGAACGACACTTAGAGGCGCTTTCAAGTTTTGATGAGGCCTTGGCGGTGCAGCCGGATGCGAGCTTTGGCTGGCACAACCGGGCTATTGCTTTAGGAAAGTTGGGCCGCTTTTTGGAGGCTCTTAACAGTTTTGACAGGGCTCTGGAGTTCAACCCATATGCGGCGAGTATTTGGCACAACCGGGGACTTTTGCTAATTGATATGGGGCTTTACCAGAAGGCGGTTCTGAGTTTCGATCGCTCTTTGAGTTTGCAGCCAGAGGCGCCTTGGGCGTGGTACAACCGAGGGAATGCTCTGTTAGAGCTAAAACTTTACTATCAGGCGCTCAACAGTTTCGATCGCGCGATCGAGTTTAACCCAGATGATGCCAAGGCTTGGTACAATCGCGGTCTAGCTGCCAACTCCATGGGACTTTACAAGCAAGCAGTGGCTAGTTTTAGTCGATCGATCGCTCTGAAACCGGACAGAGCCGAAGCTGTAGGCGAGCGACGAATTGCTTTGCAAAAATTAGTCGGCTTAAATCAGAAAAATGCCAAGTTCACTCCCACATCAGAGTGTATCTTTGAGGATTATTTGATTTGGTACAATCGGGGTGTGGAATTGGCGCGGCAAGGTAGCTATTCAGAGGCGATCGCTTGCTATGAAACTACCTTAGAAATCAATCCTAATTTTGCTAACGCTTTTTACAATCAAGCTTGCTGTTATGCGCTGCTGGGCTTTGCTGATTTGGCCCTTGACAATTTGCAGCGGGCTGTGGAGTTTATGCCTAATTTATACCGAGAGCTAGCTGTAGCTGACTCCGATTTAAGCTGTATTTGGAAACAAGAACGTTTTGCAGCACTGATCGAAGGTTGAGAGGTCAGTTGACAGTTGACAGTTGTCAGTTGACAGTTGTCAGTTACGTTAAATCGAAATTATAGCGCAGTGCGAGCGTCTCGCTCGCGAGCTGTACACTACTCGCGAGCGGGGACGCTCGCACTGTAAAAAAAATGCTTTTTCCAAAACTGAGATGCTCCCCTAATATTGTTTCCGGTTGCATCGGTATTGTTTAATCCGCCAACAATCAACAATCAACAGTTAACAGTTAACAGTTAACTGTCAACATCATTTCGGTGTAACCAGAATTGATATAACTAACCAGAAAGAATTGGTTGAAAGCCCGCCCGCCGGAGCGGGAGAAATTAAAATCAGACTATTCATTACTCCAATACTCGGACTTAAGGGTAGAGGTTATTCTCAAACTGTCACAGGTCAACTAAGAGGGCAGGCACGCACCATCCACTGCCCCTACCAAAGATCAACTGTCAACTGTCAACTGTCAACTGTCAACTGTTGAAGTTCTGGGCGGTTGATTTTACGCAAAAAAAAGCTCGCGTTTCGGGCGAGCTTTTGTGGTTGGGCGAGGGAAATTTAGATCGCCATCAAGAATGTTTTTGCTATCTATCTCGATCTATCGCACCGCAACTCTGATCGAGGATTTAACTGGCCTGTTGGCAACTATCAGCACCTTGTAGGTGCCAGACTCGGGGAGTTGAGCAAAAGTTTGACCTTCGCCTTGATCTAGGAGTTGTCCCGATGGAGATTCGATCGCCACATCGAGATTTTTGTTGCTAGCATTCACGGTGATTGTCTGTCCCTGTTTTCCGGGAACTGTCAGGGGCTGGATTTGGTAGCCGGACATTTTGAGCCTAACTGTGGCTTCTGTTTCCCCGTATGCTATGGGAAGTGCGCGATCGGGCCTATAAGTCCACTTGGCGTTAAAGTCGCGTTCGAGTACGAAGGCGCTAGTCTCACCTTTCGGAGTAACTCGCACGCGATAAATGCCGGACTCTGGCAACTGACCTATCCACTGATTGTCACTTTTGTCAACAACTCCCAGATTTTGACCGTTGGGGCTGTACAGTTGGGCTGTCAGTTTTCCCGCCCACAGCGAGAGTGTGAGTTCTCGCCCTTTGACGCCTTCAAAAATATAGGTGGTTGGTTGGCTGATGGTGGCTCGAATTTCCGAGGTTGACATTCGCTCGATCGGCTCTAGCTTCGCAACCGGGGCTGGGGTAACTGATGTTGGCTCGATCGGTTCTTGCTTAGCAACTAGGACAGAAGTAACGGGTGTATTAACAGTTTGTGTAATTTCCGCAGCGGCCATCCGCTCGCTCGGTTCAAATTTGGGGGCTACAGGGCTGGCAAATACGGATTTTGCCGTCATCATGAGTAGCATTCCAGTCAGTAAAATTAGTTTTTTCATGTCGCACTTGGCAGGGGTAAGGAGTTGTATATGGTTACTTGTGTTTGCCTGTTTGCACCGGATTAAGTAGGCGCGATCGCGATCGGCTACAGCAGTATAGAGGATACCTGAATTTCCCGTACTTGCACCAAACCTACTGGTAGCAAATTTACAATGCGGGAGCTAAGTGGTAGCCTCAGTTTGCCGTGACATTTTAATCATACTCCTGACAGCATAGTATCGGTGAAAATATTAGTAATTTGGTCAAGGAAAATTAAAGCTTTTATCGGGGAGTTGGCCCCAAAAAATGCCAACGCCCAAAAAACCCGGTATCTTCGCTCCGGGATTTAGCTTGCTACTAGAAAACCGCTATCACCCGCAGGGGGTGACGGTTTCTACTGTTAGCTGTTGCGGGCGATCGCACAAACTCTATTTTGTAGAGAGCGCTTAGAGGCGAGTAGCGTTTCTCCAGGCGGGTTTAGTTGCGATTTTTGTGCAAAACCGGGCTTTTACAGCGAGGTTTATTTGTACTAGGAACCCGACAGAATCTTTAGGTAAGCTTCTACTGTGTTCGACAAGCCCATTTCTAACGCTTCCGCAATTAAAGCGTGACCGATCGAGACTTCTAGTATATCAGGAATAGAGCAAAACTTAGCTAAATTTTGCAAATTTAAATCGTGTCCGGCATTCACTCCCAAACCTACAGATTGAGCCGCTTTAGCTGCTAAAACATACTGTTGAAAAACAGATTCTACATTCCCTTCACGAAAAGCAGTTGCATAGGGTTCCGTGTACAGCTCTACTCGGTCTGCTCCAACTTCTTTGGCTAGGGGCATGAGAGCAGCATCTGCGTCCATAAACAAGCTGACTCTGATGCCGTTGTCTTTTAATTTTTCAATAATTGGTAAGAGGCGATCGCGATTTTCGGGAATATCCCAACCGCTATCCGAGGTGAGCACGTCTGGAGCGTCTGGCACTAAGGTACACTGAGCCGGTTTGACATCGCAAACTATATCCATAAATGGCGGCTGAAACGGATTTCCTTCGATGTTGAACTCGACGGTTAGCATTTTGGCTAATTCGTAAACATCGGCAGCTTTGATGTGCCTTTCGTCGGGGCGGGGATGGACTGTGACGCCGTGGGCTCCGGCGGCGATTACTGTTTTTGCAGCTTCGGTAACGCTGGGAATGCCGATATTTCTAGAGTTTCTGAGGAGGGCGATTCTGTTGATGTTGACGCTGAGTTTTGTCATGGGATGTTAATATTTAAGGTTGCTGCTACTATATTAATCGCTTTAGGAACGAAATCTTTAGCACTTTAGGTTATAGCGGTTCTCAAAAAGATTCGCGGACGTTGTTGGGCTTGGGCCCTCTAGGTTTAATAGGATATTCTTGCACAAGATTGACAGTATATTGCTACAATCCTAAATTTTATGCCAATTGTTAAAACTTTCATATTACCTTGATAAACTGGTTTTACCGTTTTCGCGATCTGCGTGGCAAATTGCAGTGCCTTGTCGGTCATCTCTGGGTCGAAACGGCAGTCCTGTTTCCCTAATTTTGAGAATTGGTATTAGAGTATAATAGACCTCTTACAAAAATCGGAAAACACCCGGAAATTATCTGCGTTTATCTGTGTTGCATCTGTCTGACATCTGCGGTTGAAGGATCGAAGATATTGTAGGGTGCGTCAGCGAGGAGCCTAATTTTTAGGTGGGGAGCCAGAAGTGGCTGACGCACCCTACTACTAATTTTGAGAATTGGTATTAGAGTATAATTTCGCTTCTGCCTGCGGTAATGTATCTGCAAAAAAAGCCTCGGCTGTTTGCTGTTTTGCTGCTAAATCTTCCAGATTGGCAATGCAGAAAAGCGGTGTGACGCGATCGACTATTGCGGCCGGAAAATCTCGGGTGAAATATTTGAGTTTAAAGTCGTATCTGTGGGGACGGTAGATCGTGCCCAAGAGTTCGATCAAGGGTAAAAGCGTCCAGTTGTGATAGTTGCCGATCGCATCTACTAAATGCCCGCGATATATCTCTTTTTTGACCAGAGGTTGCAGCAAATCAAAAAGAATTTTGATTTCGTTGAATCTGGCTTGCATTTGGGAAAGATGCTTGTTTGTATCCAAATGAGGCGGTACAATTAAATTGGCTTTGTCAAAAGCGATTCCCTACGGGATAGCTTCGCTTCACGGGACTTTCCCGTGTCTCTCGATTTCCAGAAATTCGTTGCGGCTGCTGCGCCGGAAAACGGCAAAATCAATTAGCAAGAACGGTGGGGTTTCTTTGAGCCGCCAAAAGCACTGGGATTGACCGTGCCAAGCAGGTTATTGAACTCGATATTTGAGTTCGATTTCACCAATTTCGGCGATAGTTTTTTCGACAATCTCAAACGCTTGTTCGACACAGTTATCTGCAACCACAACTGCAATATCGAGGTCTGACCATTCGTCTGTGTAGCCGTGGGCTGCTGAACCTCCCTGCCACAAAGCGAGAACAAAATCTAAAGGTTGTAGGGTTGAAACAATCTTGTCGAGAATGATTTGTCTCATGGGATCAAGCTATAGTTTGAGTTTTCCTTGGCTTCGACAAGTTTAACAAATATCGCGGGTTGAGATTGCTGGGGAACTGTTACGATCGCAATTGCTAATGTGTCCGGTTGGGTGCTGCTGCGGAAATTTAGATGGGAAGTGGCGAAGGAGAGCGGTATTTTTGGGGAAAGTGCGATCGCCCGCCAAGTAGGCAGAGGCATAATTAGTTAGTTGAAATACTCCCCGACCGTCGCGGACGGGGATTCTTCACGCTTCACCGACAGATACTACCGAAATAGTTTTACTCCGTCTCGACGTGCATTTAGAGTCGTGGCGATTCCCCATCCCGACTTTATTTATATTCTTGGCGGCATTCTCGTCGCGGTCGTGTGTAGCCCCGCAATTTACGCACTGCACTGACCGCACTTTTAAGTCTAGCTTGCCCCATTTGTATCCACATTCGGAACAAACTTGGCTGGTCGGTTCCCAACGACTAATTACTACAAACTCTCTGCCGTATTTGACCGACTTAGCCTCGCAAAATACTCTGAATTGTCGCCAACCCTGAAGGCTGATTGCCCTAGAAAGTTTGCGGTTTTTCATCATTGCCGACACATTCAAGTCTTCTAAGATGATGGCTTGGTTTTCGCTGACCACTTTAGTCGATAGCTTGTGCAGGAAGTCTTGGCGCGTGTCCGCAATTTTGTTGTGCGTTTTGGCTCTTTTAATCCGAGTCTTTTCCCAGCCTCTGGAGCCTTTTTCTTGTCGGCTCAACTTGCGCTGCAACTTCCTCACTTTGCGGTCAATCTTTGTGTAGATTGGGCTTTCAGCTTTTGTGCCATCACTCATGAACGCGAAGGTTTTTATCCCCAGGTCAATCCCAATGCTTTGGTTTTTAGGATTGATATTGACTGGTTCGATCTCGACCACGAAACTGAGAAAATAACGGTTGGCACAGTCTTTAATTACTGTTACAGAACTAGGTTCAGACGGCAGTTCTCTTGACCAAATTGGATTTACACTCCCAATTTTTGCCAAGTAAACCGTTTCATTGTTAATTGAAAAACCGCCGCGAGTTAGTCTTGCCGATTGCTGATTGGTCTTTTTCTTAAACCTGGGACTGCCTAACTTTTTGCCTTTGGGCTTGCCATTGAGAGAGCTAAAAAAGTTTTTATAAGCAACACCTAAATCGGCGATGGACTGCTGCAATGGTATTGCTGAAACTTCTGACAGCCAGCACCTTTCTTCAGTCTTTTTCGCTTCAGTGATAAGCAATTTCTGCAAATCTCCGTTGCTTGACAATTTGGAGGAAGCCTTGCACAAAGCCAACGCATCGTTCCAAACTACCCGGACGCAGCCGAACAACCGACTTAAGCTTTGTCGTTGCTGGTTTGTTGGGTAGAATCGGTAGCGATATCTGGCTTTCACGTTGAGGTGCTATAGTTGGTCTGTTGCTCAATTATACATCGGTGCGCTCAAGGTGAAAACTCTTCTTCGCAAAGAAAGGCACAGCATTACGGATCTGAAAATTCACTTGGTCTGTGTGACCAAATATCGTAGGTCGGTATTTACTGCCAACAGCCTTGCGGTGATTGAAGCGTCGTTTAGGGATGTGGCTAAGAAGATGAATTTTCAGATTCGAGAGTTTAATGGAGAAAGCGACCACATCCACGCTTTGATCGAGTATCCTCCCAAGCTATCGATTTCTGCTATGGTGAATGCACTCAAGGGCGTTTCTAGCAGGAAATATGGACAAGAGGGGTTTCCAAAGCCTTGCGGGAAAGAAGCTTTATGGAGTCCTAGCTATTTTGCTGCTTCTGTCGGAGGAGCGCCACTGGAAGTCCTCAAACGCTATATCCAGAATCAAGAAAAGCCGTCTTGAAAGACGGGGCTTTAAACCCATTTCTTTGGTAAGCGCGATCGCCCGCAATTGAAAATCAGTCTTAAATTCTCACTCATCAGAAACCTGCCCGATGTCAGGTAACATGAGAAAGGATTAATTTTTAACAGCGCGGCATGGCTACTATTTGGGAACTCGACTTTTACAGCCGTCCAATCCTAGACGAGCGAGAGAAAAAAAAATGGGAAGTGTTGATTTGCGAAAGCCCGCTGAATGTAGGCGACAAGGCAGAATCTCTGTTTCGCTATTCGCAATTCTGCCCCAGTACAACCGTGAATTCCCTGTGGCTGGCTGGTGCAATTAAAGATGCGATCGCCTCTGCACCGAAACCACCCGAAAAAATCCGCTTTTTTCGCCGCCAAATGGCGAACATGATTACCAAAGCCTGCGAGGAATTGGATATTCCCTCAGCCTCCAGCCGCCGCACCCTCGCCCTCAGCCTGTGGCTGGAAGAACGGATGCAAGACGTTTATCCCGCCGAACCGGGTTATCAGCCGGTTGTGAACCCCACCGTTCAATTTGTACCCGAAACGCCCATAGCGCTGCCGGATGCCTTGATCGGCGAAAAATGGTCGTTTGTGAGTTTGCCGATCGCAGCTTTTGACGAAATGTCCGAGTGGGATATTGGATTTGGCGAAGCTTTCGGACTCCCGATGACACGCCTCGCCCCGGAAACACAAATTCCAGGATTAATCATCTACTCATCGAGAGCAACGGCTTTAGCAGGTTGGATGTCGGGTTTGGAATTAGCTTTTCTCAGATATGATAGCGCCCCTATCCCTAGGCTGGTATTAGATACGGGAGCTAACGATCGCTGGATTATAGCTAATCTCAGAGACTCAGCAACTGAGAAAGAAGCGAAAGGATTTGAAGCGGCGAAAAAGCAAGCAAAACAAGTACATTTTTTAGCAATTCAGTCGAATCCACAATCGGAATCTTTTGCAGGATTTTGGCTGCTGCACGAACTAACTAATTAACTAACTAATTAGTCGATCCCTTGGCAATAACCGATCTGGCATCGGTCGCAAAAATTTGGTAATTGGTAATCGGTAATTGGTAATTGGTAATTGGCAATCGGTAATTGGTAATTGGCAATCGGTAATTGCTTCCAATGACAAATGACAACCGACAAATGACAACAGTCAACTACCAACTGCCAACTGCCAACTGTCAACTGTCAACTGCCAACTGTCAACTGTCAACTGTCAACTGTCAACTACAACAATGACCAATCACCAATCAGCAGAACAACTGCTAGAATTAGCCACCAAAGCAGGTGCCGAAGCTGCTGAGGTATTGGAATCGCAATCGCTCTCGCGGCCGGTCTTTTTTGAAGCAAACCGCCTCAAACAGCTAGAAACTGCCCAAGCAGAAGGCATTGCGCTGCGGCTGTGGCGGGACGGGCGGCCGGGTTTGGCGGTGGCCTACGGGCCCGTGGAACCGCAGATTTTGGTCGATCGCGCGATCGCACTTTCGCAACTCAACGAGCCGGAAACCATCGAACTCGGCACCGGTGACAAAGTTGTGTATCCCGATCGCGGAGTGTCAATCCCAGCCGAACAGCTAGTAAACTGGGGAAAAGAAGCGATCGCGATCGTCCGCGAAGCCTATCCCGAAAGCCTCTGCACCGCCGAGCTCGACTGCGAAATCGAAAGCACCCGCTTGCTGAATACCAGAGGCTTGGATTCTAGCCACACCGACACCACCCTCAGCGGTTACTTGTCAGCAGAATTAGTCCGCGGCGAAGATTTCCTCAACATTTGGGATGGCGAAACCGAACGCGGCACCCTCGACTTAACCACCAGCGCCAAGCGCGTTTTGCAGCGTTTGGAATGGGCGAAAGAAAATGTAGCCCCCGCCACGGGCCGCGTGCCGGTACTGTTTACAGCCAAAGCAGCCGATTTGCTGTGGGGGACTGTCTGTGCGGCGTTGAATGGTAAACAGGTACTCGAAGGCGCTTCTCCTTGGAACGATCGATTGGGCCAACAAGTAACATCGCCCCTTGTCACTCTCTCGCAGCAGCCGGATATCGGGCCCTATAGCTGTCCTTTTGATGACGAAGGTACTCCCACTCGGGCGATCGTCTTTATCAACAGCGGAGTATTGCAGCTATTTTATACCGATCGCACCACCGGTCGAGCCTTGGGAAGCGGCACCACCGGCAACGGATTTCGCCCCGGTTTGGGCAGCTATCCAACGCCGAGTTTGTTTAATGTTTTGATTAAACCAGGAGAGCGATCGTTAATTGACTTAATCACTCAATTAGACGACGGCATTGTCATCGATCAAATGCTCGGCGGCAGTGCCGGAATTTCCGGCGATTTTTCAATTAACGTCGATCTCGGCTACAGAGTCAAAAAAGGTCAAATAATCGGCAGAATCAAAGACACCATGGTAGCCGGCAACGTCTACAGCGTCCTCAAACAATTGGTAGAATTAGGAGGAGACTCCGAGTGGAACGGTTCTTGCCACACACCATCTGTAATTGTAGAGGGATTGTCCGTCACCGGCAAAAACTAAATTCATGGGAATTGGGCAAACAGGGCATACGGCATTGGTAATCGATAATGGGTAATCGTTCATAGTTAATAGTTAGTGGTTAGTGGTTAAGCCCAAGTGCATTTAAATTGTGCAGTCAAGTTTGATAAAATGCTTGTGGGTGGGGTGCATCTGGTTTTAACAAATATGTTTGTAGGGGCGAAGCATGACCGCAGTCAATATGGGATTATAACTAATAATTTATATGCGGTCATGCTTCGCCCTCCCCAAAAGTGAGTGAGATGCACCCGTGTGGTGGCTCCCAGAAACCGCCCAAAAAATACAATTAAGATGCCCAACAGCTTAGTAGTTAATAGTTAGTGGTTAGTGGTTAGTGGTTAGTGGTTACTTGTGAGGAGTTTTTCTAATAAAAAATAACCAATTCCCAATTCTCAATTCCCTGTTTGGCCAATCCCTTCGCTCCGCCCAATTCCCAATTATCCATTCCCAATTCCCAATTCCCAATTCCCCATTCCCCATTCCCAATTCCCAATTCCCCATTCCCCATTCCCAGACATAATATGCGTATTTGTTTTATCGGCGACTCTTTTGTCAATGGTACAGGCGACCCCAAATATCTTGGTTGGACAGGACGTGTTTGTGCGGCAGCCAGCGGGCAAAGACAGGATATCACCTACTATAATTTAGGAGTGCGGGGAGAAACCAGTACGGATATAGAAACTCGGTGGTTCAGCGAAATTTCTTGTCGCTTACCTCACTACTGCGACGGCAGAATAGTATTTTCCTTTGGCGTCAACGACACTTATTTTGAAAACGGAAAAACTCGCGTCTTACTTGAAAAGTCAATTGAAAATCTCCGCTATATTCTCAACTCTGCGAAAGAAAGAGTGCCAGTCTTAATGATAGGGCCGCCGCCAGTTATTGATGTCGAGCGCACAATCAGAATAGCCAGTTTATCCGAGCAGTTTTCCCAAGTTTGTAGCGAGTTAAATGTGCCTTATTTAGATATTTGTACCCCGCTGGAAAAATCAGAGATTTGGATCGAAGAACTTACCAACAATGACGGTTCCCATCCTCGGGCTGCTGGTTACAAGGAAGTGGCTAAAATAATTCACAATTGGGAGGCTTGGAAAGATTGGTTTAAAAATATAAACATATCAGATAAAGAGACGGTAACTCTGTTTAGAGCAGTCGGAAAAAAAGAAATGGAATTAATTAAAGAAAGCGATTTTATGGTATTTCCGCCGCGACTGTCTTTCCAGCCTATTTTTTATCCCGTACTTCACAAAGCATATGCCATACAAATTGCACGAGATTGGAATACCAAAGATGCAGCATCGGGATATTTTGGTTATGTAACCAGGTTTAGAGTTTTGGCTGAATTCTTGAATAAATATCCCGTCCAAACAGTCGGCAGTTCGATTCACCAAGAGTATTGGATTCCAGCAGAAGAGTTGGCAGACTTCAATCGCAATATTGTCGGCAAAATTGAAATTTTTGCTGAATATCAACCGTAAAATAGAATCAACAGGACTTACGGATTGCTGCTCAGAAACCGGGTTTTTTCCTAAGAAACTGGTCGATCGCCTTTAATTCCTGTAAAAAATCGGTTTCTATAGGTTGGACTGGCTCAGTCTCGATAAAATAGGAGGAATGACAGATGTTAGATTTTAATCAATTTGAAGTTGTGAGTTTTGACTGCTACGGCACTCTCATAGATTGGGAAAGTGGGATATTACCAGTCTTGAAACAGTTGCTGTCCAACCGCGAAATCGATTTTAGCGATGAGGGAACTTTAGAAATGTTTGCTGAGTTTGAATCGGAACTGGAAAAAGACAAGGGTGAGTATATCAAATATCGGGAAATCCTGCAAGAAATAGTCAGAAAAATTGGTAAAAAATTTAGTTTTGAACCGACAGAAACAGAGTCGGCAACAGAAATTAATTGTTTGGTTGAATCGATAAAAAATTGGCAGCCTTTCCCGGATACAGTTGCAGCTTTGAGAGCGCTCAAGCAAAAATATAAATTGGCGGTAATTTCCAACATTGATGACGATTTGTTTGTTGGTACTGCCAAACATTTAAAAGTTGAATTCGATTGGGTAATTACGGCGGAACAAGTACGATCGTACAAACCGTCAACTCGCAACTTTGAAATGGCGATCGAGAAAATGGGCATACCACCGTCAAAACTCCTGCACGTCGCTCAAAGCCTGTATCACGACATTGTACCAGCCTCATATATGGGAATATCGACAGTTTGGGTAAATCGGAGATACGATCGAACAGGATTTGGTGCGACACTGCCGGCCAGCGCCCAGCCGGATTTAGAAGTGCCGGATTTGACAACGCTGGTGGAGGCGATCGCCTAAATAACCGCAGATGTCAAAATAGTTGCTTGAAATTACCAAAAGGTGGAGATTAGGATGAAGTTTAAAATCTTGACTGGACTGTTGACAGGATTAGTTGTTTCAAAAACCACAGGTTTAGTAAATTGTCAACCGAGTTATGCCGAAAATAAAAGCTTTTCATTGAGAATTCCAATCGACCAAAATTTCAGATTGTTGGCTTCAACGAAGGTGGATTTAGGCGCGCAGGTAGCGAGTGAGGTTTTGACACAAAACCAAACAGCGGAAGAATTTTACAATCAGGCTGTAGAGAAGTACAAACAAGGAGATTATCCGGGTGCTATAGAGTCTTACACTCAAGCGATTAAACTCAACCCCAATTATGCCGAGGCCTATAACGATCGCGGTGTTGTCCGATCGAACTCAGGAGACAAGCAGGGTGCGAAGGCAGATTTTGACCAGGCAATAAAAATTAAGCCCAATGATGCTAATGCCTATATCAATCGAGGCAATCTCCGCGATGAGTCAGGAGACAGACAGGGTGCGATCGCAGATTACGACCAAGCCATCAAAAATAACCCCAACAATGCCACCGCCTATGTCAATCGGGGCAATGTCCGGGATGACTCAGGAGACAGTCAAGGTGCGATCGCCGATTACGAACAAGCCCTGAAAATTAACCCCAACTATGCTTTAGCCTACTACAATCGGGGGATTACTCGATCGAGGTTAAAAGACAAGCAGGGTGCGATCGCAGATCTTCAGAAATCCACAGAATTATTTCAGAAACAAGGCAATAAAGTTCTTTACGAAAAGGCAATAAATATAATTAATAGACTTCAAGAATCACCATAAACCAATACGGTGGACTTAACGCTTTTTGACGAATGTCATCTCAAGATTTTCTAGGCAATACAGGCATTTCTTGAAAGTCAGATTGTTCTTAAGTCAACCGTATTGTACCATAAACAACTAAACTATTGACCGCATCGATCCATGCCAAGATAAAACTTTTGAGGATCAAACTGTCTCGCCCACTACTCAATTTTCAACTTAAACTATGAATTTACTCTGCCGACTACCAGCGACATTAATTGGTGTGACTGCAACTATTTTGATCTCCCAATCCCCGGCAGTTTACGCCAGAGAAGCTAAATCAATCACTGTTAAATCAATTACTGGGCAGATTGATACTTACGATCGAGTGGATTTGTCTGTGCAAGTTGCGAGTGAGCTATCGGCGGCAGGGGAAACAGCGGAGGATTTTTACAATCAGGGTGGACAGAAGTACGACAAAGGAGATTATCAGGGTGCGATAGAAGCTTACAGTCGAGCAATTTCACTCAATCCTAATTATGCTTTTGCCTATAACGATCGCGGTAATGCCCGCTCTGCCTCAGGAGACAACAAGGGTGCGATCGCAGATTACAACGCAGCCCTGAAAATTGACCCCAACTATGCTAATGCCTACTACAACCGAGGGATTGCCCGCTCAGGCTCAGGAGACAACCAAGGTGCGATCGCCGATTTCGACGCAGCCCTGAAAATTAATCCTAAGTATGCCGAAGCCTACGGCAATCGAGGCAATGCCCGCAATAGATTAGGAGACAAGCAAGGTGCGATACAAGATTACAACGAAGTTCTGAAAATTAATCCCAACGATGCCAAAGCCTACTACAACCGCGGGAAAACTCGCTATCAATTGGGAGACAAGCAGGGTGCCCTCGCCGATTACAACCAAGTTCTGAACATTAACCCCAACGATGCTGCGGTATATACCAGTCGGGGTAATGTTCGCGATGAATTAGGAGACCAACAGGGAGCAATCGCCGATTACGAAAAATCCCTGAAAATTAACCCCAACTATGCCTTTGCCTATCTCAACCGTGCTATTACGCGATCGAGCTTAGGAGACAAACAGGGAGAGGTGGCAGACCTTCAGAAAGCCGCCGACTTATTTCAGCAACAAGGAAACAAAGAGATGTACCAAGAGGTACTAAAGATAATTAAAAGAATTCAAGGGACAACATAAAATTTTCCTTAATCTAATATCTGAAAGTCGCTAGAATCGCAGAAACTTTCAGCTTTGACAGTTATAAAACCACACTCAACCATCAACTAAAAGCATGAATTTTAATCGACGACTACCAGCAGCATTAATTGGTTTAACTGCAACTATTATCATCGCCCAGCCGCCCGCAGTTGCAACAAACTCTGCCAAATCAATCAGTGATAGTTATGCTCGAATGGATTTGTCTGTGCGTGTGGCCAGCAAGCCTCTGGGGAACGAGCAAACAGCAGAGGAATTTTATAATCTGGGTGTCAAGAAGTACCGCGAAAAAGATTATCCGGGTGCTATAGAGGCTTACGATCGAGCAATTGCGCTTAATCCTAATTTTGCCAATGCCTATATCGGTCGGGGTAATGCCCGGGATGATTTAGGAAACAGCCAGAGTGCGATCGCCGATTACGACCAAGCCATAAAAATTGACCCCAAAAATGCCTCAGCCTACTTGAACCGGGGTGTTACCCACTTAAGGTTAAAAAACAATCAGGCTGCGATCGCCGATTACAACCAAGCCATAAAAATTGACCCCCAATATGCTGAAGCCTACATCAAGCGGGGTTTTATCCTGTATATCTTAGCAGACAATCAAGCTGCCCTCGCCGATTACAACCAAGCCATAAAAATTGACCCCAATAATGCACCAGCCTACATAGGCCGGGGTGGTGTACGCGCACAATTAGGAGACAAGCAAGAAGCGATCGCAGATCTTCAGAAAGCCGCCGACTTATTTCAGAAACAAGGAGACAATGAGAGTTCTCAAAAGGTGCTAGAGTTAATTAAAAAAATTCAAGGCACACCGTCAAGTCCTCAATAATCTAGAGAGCATCGAACACGCTAACTTGGGTAGTGCGCCCTCTTGAACTCGCACTACCAAAAACAACTTTTTGCAAAAAAGAGTATAAGTAGGAGGGTAGGCAAAGAAAGGTACTACCCCTACAGATTTATCTAAATCATTTATGATTCAATACGCTTGGGTTAGCAATTGTCCGAAGAGAGGAACGAAGCATAAGCCCTAGCCCTTTCAGGGCGGCTTCGCCAACGGGCAGGCACGCGCCAACGCAGAGTCTATTTTTCATATCGTTTTATTGACCGGACGGTCTTAACCCAAGCGTATTGATTTATGATTGCCATATCAAAAATATTTACTGTTTGGTATAACACAGGATTTCTCAGATTTGACAGTTCGGAAAAAATAAATTTTTAACTAAAATTATGAACTTACATCACCGAATACCAGCAACATTAATTGGTTTAACTGCAACTATTTTCATCGCCCACCACCCCGCAGTTGACGCCAGAGAAGCTAAATCGATCGCGGCGGCACAGATTGAGCATTACGATCGAGTGGATTTGTCCGTGCAGCTTGTGAGTGAGGCTGGGGCGCCTGGGATGACGGCGGAGGAATTTTATAATTTGGCTGGACAGAAGTACCACCAAGGAGATTATCAGGGCGCTGTAGAGGCTTGCGATCGAGCAATTAAGCTTAATCCTAATTATGCCAATGCCTATATGGGCAGGGGTATCGCCCGAGCAAAATTAGGAGACAAGCAGGGTGCGAAGGCAGATTTTGACCAAGCCCTGAAAATTGACCCTAATTATGCGTTAGCCTACTACAACCGAGGTTTAGTCCGCGATCAATTGGGAGACAAGCAGGGTGCGATCGCCGATTACGACCAAGCCCTAAAAATTGACCCCAACAATGCTCATGCCTACTATAACCGAGGTGTCACCCGATCGAGCTTAGCAGACAAGCAGGGTGCGATCGCCGATTACGACCAGGCTATAAAAATCAACCCAGACTATGCTGAAGCCTACGCCAACCTTGGTATTGCGCGAGCGATATTAGGAGATAAGCAGGGTGCGATACAAGATTTACAAAAAGCCGCCGACTTATTTCAGAAACAAGCAAGAAAAGATGATTATGAAAAGGCACTAAACCTAATTAAAAGAATTCAAGAAAAATCATAAATTTTTCAACACTTTGTAATCTCAATTAATGTCGCAGCTAATTCATCTTCTTTAATGTGTTGCCACTCTAATTAAATTTGCTTCATTTTGGAACAATGCTTAGGCAAGAACAAAGATATATAAACCCTGCTCTTCCTACTTTGACCATAACTGTTCAACCTCCTGACATCGATGTATTAGACCGTCGTCTTGTAAAATGATTATTTACGAGAACTGCTATAGTATAGAAATCAAAATTATGGCATCGAAAAAATAGTAAATTAGCCATTAATATTTGCTGTATTTCCCCAAACATACCGAATGTTTGCTAAAGTCTAATCGAGCATACAATTCTTAGGTCATCTACCCTATTTATGCCGTACATTACTATCCCTAAACAACTTAGGGAACCTTCCAGCGTCATCGAATCTCAGCTTTTTTTACGCCCCAAACGCCTCGCTATTTTTGAAGCTTGCCTGATCGGTTTAATTTCAGGATTGGCTGGCGTCTTGCTCAAATTAGGAGTCGGATGGCTCGGCAGTTGGCGAGTTGCTACCTCAACGCTAATTCCAGCTTTAATTTTGCTTCCGGCTGTCGGTTTATTAGGCGGGTTTCTAACAGGTTTTTTAGTTGAACGTTTCGCTCCAGAAACTGCTGGTAGTGGCATTCCTCACGTCAAAGCTGCCCTCGCTGGTGTCAATCTTTCTTTGAATTTACGAGTAGCTGTCGTTAAACTTCTGACCACTATTTTAGCAGTTGGTTCCGGTTTAACCCTGGGAAGACAAGGCCCAACCGTCCAAATTGGAGCGTCTTTGGCCGGCTGGATAGGTAACTTGATGCCGACTTCCCCAGACTACCGCCGCCAATTGATTGCTTGCGGTGCAGCGGCGGGACTGGCTGCTGGTTTTAATGCTCCGATTGCAGGGGTTTTGTTTGTAGTTGAAGAACTGCTGCACGATGTTTCTGGCTTGACTTTAGGTACGGCAATTATTGCTTCTTTCATCGGTGCGGTTGTTTCGCAGCTTTTGGGCGGAGATAGTTTAAATCTCAATTTGCGAGAGTATAAAATTAGTTTTTTTCCTCAGGAAATTCCGTTCTATATACTGTTAGGAGTTTTAGCGGGATTGCTGGGAGCTTTGTTCAGCAAAGGGATTATTGCTGGTTTGCACTTCAATCGAAAAACGCTGAAATTAGCCTTACCTTGGCGAATTGCTTGTGCGGGGTTTATCTGTGGTATAGTCATCGCTGCTTTGCCAGAAAATTTTCGCAATAATACTGGTTTGCGCGAGTTTTTGCTAACCGGAGAAGCTAGCGGAACCACCAGTTTAATTGCTTTTATCGCTCACTTTTGTTTGACAATTCTTTCCGCAGCTTCGGGAGCTCCGGGAGGATTGTTTGCACCTTCTTTAGTTCTCGGTTCGGCACTCGGCCATATCGTGGGAATTATCCAAGCACATTGGCTGGGTGTTGGTTTGCCGGTAACTTACGCTTTGGCGGGAATGGGAGCGTTTTTTTGTGCGGTTTCTAGGGCGCCGATTACGGCGGTAGTTATTGTGTTTGAAATTACGGCGGATTTCAAATTGGTGCTACCTTTGATGATCTGTTCTGTAGTTGCTTATTTAGTCGCCGAAAAGGTGGACAGCGGCTCTTTGTACGATCGCCTTTTGGAGTTTAGCGGCATTCATCTCACCAAAGATAAACCTGCGGTTGATGGTTTGAGCGACTTGTACGCAGCTAACGTGATGCAGCGCCGAGTTGAAACTCTTTCGAGTCAACTGACTTTCGATGAAGTGATGCAGGCTTTTTCGCGATCGCACCACCGCGGCTTTCCGGTAGTTGAAAATGGTAAACTGGTCGGAATTATCAGTCAAACCGATTTAGCAAAAGCCAGCGAGCAGAATTTGTCCGGCAAGACACTGCTCAAAGAATTTATGACTGCACAGCCGATCGCAGTCAAAGCCAAGGATACCCTAAGCGAGGTACTGTACAGACTCAATCACTACAATATCAGCCGCTTGCCCGTCATAGAAGGACGGCATCTAGTTGGAATTATTACCCGCAGCGACATAATCCGAGTAGAATCCGATCGCCTCAGCGGAGAAACAACCCAAGGCCCGCATCCAGAACCCTCCTATGTAGTCTATCAAACCCGAGCGCCACAAGTCGGAAACGGCCGCTTATTAGTGCCGCTTTCCAACCCGCAAACAGCACCCGCCTTGCTGCGACTCGCGGCCGCCATTGCGCGCGATCGCAATTATGAATTAGAATGCCTGCAAATCATCATCGTACCGCGCAACAGTTCCCCCTCAGAAAGCGCAGTGCGAACCACAAAAAGCCGCCGCCTGCTGCAACAAGCCGAGCGCATTATCCGCAATTGGAACTTGCCAGTACACACTCAAATTCGGGTAGCTCACGACGTGCCTCACGCGATTTTAGAGACAATTAGGGAGCGTCACATTGACCTAATTTTGATGGGCTGGCAAGGCGAATTATCCACAACTGGACGCATTTTTGGCGATGTGGTCGATACCGTAATTCGGCAAGCAGGCTGCGAAGTAGTTTTAGTTAAATGGAGCGAAAAACTATTAGTAACACGCCAGAAAAATGAGTTTTCAGCCGCTAGCAGCGGGCGGGAATATGCGTCTACAGAATGGCAGTTAAATGCCGCAGGAGTTGATGACGCAGAAAATTCTCAATTTGTGACATCAAATTCATCAGCGACACCAGAGACTGAATTTTCCTCGCCCAATTCCGACATTCGGGCGCCAGAATTGGGATTGCACACACTGATGGGTTTGCAGCGCTGGTTAGTACCAATTCGCGGCAGTTACAAGCAAGCTGCGGCATTGCGGCTGCTACCTGCTTTCGTGGCTGCGAGTGCCTTATCGGAGATTAAATTGTGTCAGGTGCACCAGCCTTCTGTTGCGGAGCCCTCGCGCGCCGAATTAAAGCAAGCTGCGAAGTTTATTCAGGGGCGGGTTAGTTGTGAAGTAATAGTGACTGCGGTTTGCGCTAAGTCGGTGTCGGATGCTTTAATTGATTTGGCTCAAAACGATCAATGTGATGCGATCGTCCTGGGAGCCAGTCGCGAAGGGCTGCTGAAACAGGTGATTCAGGGGAACATCCCGGAAGCTGTGGCGCGCGGATGCGACTGTACAGTCATATTAGTGCGATCGGCATCCTAGCAAAATCATACCATTGGCGATCTTAGATTTTAGTCGTAGCGTGCGTCGCCATCAACAATCCCTAAATCATAACGGTGTTCAAAAAGATGAGGTACGTTGTTGGGCTTCAGCCCCTCTTAGTGTTTATTATATAAGCCGTCAGCCATACCTCATCTTTTTGAGAAAGGCTATATATGCAAAATCATCAAGCGACGCACCTTACACTTTAGCAAAATCCTAAGCTGTACCGCATTTAAATCGTATATTTTGAGATGTGAGTCGTAGGGTGCGTCGCACTCGAACATCCCTAAATTATATCAACAATCTCATGAATCCGCATCTTTCACGTGGAGGCTTGTACAAATGTTTTTATGAATAATTTATACCAATTTTCAACGAAATAACAGTATTCTTGTTCCCCCCCTGATTCATGAGGGGGCTAGGGGGGGTCGAAGAGTGTTGCACAATTTTAGAGAAATGGTATTAATTAATCAACCCTCAATAAACCCCAAGGTGCGCCAGGGCAAAAATCCTGAATTTGTATTGAAAACCTTCTCACCTCAATAAACCCAAGGTGCGTCAGGGCAAAAATCCTGAGTTTGTATTGAAAACCTACTCGCCTGACGCACCCTACAATCAATAACAAATAACCAATAACCAATAACCAATAACTAATTATGGTTCACTTTAACGTCGGCTTTCAAAATTTTAATTCCTTCGCCGACATTACCCTATCGCTGGCGAAAACCCTAGACAAAATGGGGATTTCTATTTCAGTCGAACCCTCAGAAATCGCATCTCACCTCACACGCTATTCCACAGCCGAAGAAAACCACCTCCTAGCCAAGTGGATGAACACCGCACCATCAGATTTATTTCAGCTAAAATGGTCTCATTATTGGAAACCTTTCTTTTTAAAAGAACTCAGCGGACACCTCAACTTAGAATTTTTTGCCATTAATTACGAATTCGCCAGAAATGATGATGAATATGATTACTGGATTTACGATGCTGTCAACAATTCATCCCACATCATAGCCGTCAGTGAATATTCTAAAAACGTTTTAGTCCAAGCTGGATGTCCGACAAAAAAAGTCTCCGTCATACCTCTAGGTTTCAATCCTTTAATTTCGCAACTCTATTCTTCCAGACCTAAAAAAAACCAGAACGATGTAAAATCTATTCTGCACATGACCAATTCTTTTGACTTGTATAGATTTGGCACGGATCTCGCCATCCAAGCATTTTATCAAGAGTTTCAAGATGATGCCAACGTAGAGTTGATCGTCAAAGATGGTGGCAAAAATCCTGATGCCATAACCGAACATATCATAAATATGGAAAGACAATTCGGCAAATTAAAGCCGAAAATAGAGATAAAGCCTAAATTTTTTACTAAAACAGAACTAGCGGATTTATACTTATCAGCAGATGCTTTTTTGGCTCCGTTTCGTGGCGAGGGTTTTGCGATTAAAATTTTGGATGCCTTTGCTGCGGGTTTACCAGTCGCTATGACTGTGTACGGTGGCCCGACGGAGTACGCAAATAGTGCTAACTGTTATCCCATTGCTCACGATCTAATTCCCGTCGGAGAATGTTACGATACTCAGTATCTTAAAATTAGAAATGCTCCTCATTGGGCCGAACCAAATGTTGAGTCTGTTCGCGAACAGTTGCGAAAAATTGTGGAGGATCCCATGCGTTTTCAGGTAGCCCAAAAAGCTCGGGAGACGGCGGATTTATTTAATTGGGAAGCGACAGGCAAAAAATTGTTAAGATTAATGCGAGAGTTGTTTTAGGAGCAGAAATTATGGGACTCGAACGCAAAATGTTTAGGGGAATGTTTTCGCCTAGCGAAGTGGTAAGATTGAAGCAGCCTTGTTTTACTCCTGGGCGATTGTTTGAAGCAGGAAATTATAACGCTGCCGATTTGCCGGATGTGGCTTTTGATATGGGTTTAGTAGATTATTTGCCGCCAGTCAAAGGCAAGAGTGCAGAAAATTTCAACGCCCCGAACCCCCAACCTCAAAACCTTGAGGACTAAACTCCCGCTAGCAGCAAGGACTTGAGTTCTAAACATTCCCTTTTGTAGTAAGGACTTGAATCCTGAAAATTTAAATCATCAAAGACTCAAGTCCTGACTGCCAAAAATATCAAGTTAATTTAATTTAACCCTTTTGCTCAATCTGGGCAATTAACTCTTTCAAAACTTTACTAGCTTTATCATTTTCAATCTGACAAGTTCCCGCATTCCGGTGGCCGCCCCCACCATATTTTAACATTAACTCCCCTATATTAGTTTGAGAAGTTTTGTTGAAGATTGACTTACCAACGGCGAAAACAGTATTTTGTTGCTTCAGTCCCCATAGTGTGTGAATCGAGATATTGCACTCGGGGAACAAAGCGTAAATTACAAAACGATTTCCCGCATAAATCACATCTTCGTTACGCAAATCTAAAACGACTAAATGATCGTAAACTTTGGCGCAGCGCTGTATTTGGTCTTCAAATTTTTGGGATTGCTCGAAGTAAAGGTCTACTCTTTCTTTCACATCAGAAAGCTGCAAGATTTCATCGATGGTATGATTTTTGCAGTAATCAATTAACTCCATCATTAACTGATAATTGGAAACCGTAAATTCTTTAAACCTGCCCAAGCCAGTGCGGGCGTCCATCAAGAAGTTTAACAGCACCCATTCTTCCGGTTGCAAAACCTCTTCTTTGGCAAATTGAGCGGAGTCTGCTTTGTCAACTGCTAGCATCATCGCCTCGGAAATATCAGGAAATTTTGCTCTGCCTCCATAATATTTATACAGCACTCTGGCTGCGGAAGCTGCATAGGGGTCAATGATGTGGTTGATTTTGATTTTTTCATGTCTGAGAGTTTCGCTAAAATGGTGATCGAAAGCTAGATGAACTCCCTCAACATATGGTAAATTGGTGGTAATATCGTTATTTGTTATTTCGATTTTTCCATCCTGCATATCTTTAGGATGCACGAATTTAATCTCGTCTATCATATCGAGTTCTTTGAGTAAAACGGCACAGACAAGACCGTCAAAATCACTGCGGGTGACTAATCTGTATTTTTTAGTGAGTGGCATATGCTTCTCTGATAGGCAGGGACTGATTATAAGACAATATAACTTATTACTCGATCGCTGGACAATATGAATGCAGACCCTTACGCTTGGCTAGAGAAGTCCCTGGACACTGTTCGCCGGGCCGATTGGTATCGATCGCCACAATTGATCGAAAGCTGTCCGGGGCCTGTGGTAAAATTAGCAAGCCGTTGGCTGATTAACTTTGCCAGCAACGATTATCTGGGACTTGCCGGCGATGACAGGTTGATTCAAGCGGCGATGGCTGCAACTAAGGAATTTGGTACGGGTGCGACGGGTTCGAGGTTAGTCAGCGGACACCGCGATTTGCACCGACAGCTAGAACTGGCTATTGCTAATTTAAAACAAACTGAAGACGCTTTAGTATTCAGTTCCGGGTATTTAGCGAATTTAGGGGCGATCGCATCAGTTGTCGGCCAGCGCGATTTGATATTATCTGACAAGTACAATCATTCGAGTCTCAAAAATGGAGCCATACTCAGCCGTGCAACAGCGCTAGAGTACAATCACTGCAATCTTGAGGATTTAAAAGCCAAGCTAGAACAAAATCGTGCTAAATTCCGCAAGTGTTTAATTATTACCGATAGCGTGTTTAGCATGGATGGGGACTTGTGTCCGCTGCCGGAGTTGTTAGCTTTGGGCGAGCAATTTAACTGTATGGTATTAGTAGATGAAGCTCACGCTACAGGAGTTTTCGGTGCTAGCGGTGCCGGTTGTGCAGAACATTTCGGCTGTAAGGGATTGCCGCTAATTCAAGTTGGCACGCTTAGCAAAGCTTTGGGAAGTTTGGGCGGCTACGTTGCGGGCTCCGCTACTTTAATTGATTTTCTCCGCAATCGAGCCGCGAGTTGGATTTATACTACAGCATTGACGCCGGCTGACACGGCGGCTGCTTTGGAAGCTGTGAGAATTGTACAGCAAGAACCAGAGCGCCGAGTTCGGTTGCAACAAAATATTGAAACTTTCAAATATGGGGCGATTACCAATCGCCAATTACCAATTAGCAATTCCCTCTCCCCAATTTTCAGTCTGCTGTTAAAAGATGCAGCCACAGCTTTAGCAGTTAGCAGCCAACTCAAGGAAATGGGTATTTTGGCTGTGGCGATTCGGCCTCCGACTGTCAGTGTCAGTCGCATTCGGATTTCGCTGATGGCAACTCACGAGCTCGCACACCTTCACCATTTGCTAGAGGCGCTGGGGGAAGTTTTCAGTTTTGACTAAGGCACGTACCTTTGCTTTGGCGCTTTTGTCTATATCAAAGAGCGCTGAAGCGCAACTACGTACCTAAGAGCGCCCAAGCGCAACTACGTACCTAAGAGCGCCCAAGCGCAACTACGTACCTAAGAGCGCCCAAGCGCAACTACGTACGCCCAAGCGCAACTATGTACCTTTGATTTGGGAAATTATTTTGTTGGGAAGCGGGAATCTGACCGACGCCTACTATTTAAATTATTGGAAATGTCAAGATATCGCTATTGACTTATGCGATATAGTATACACTATTGTGGTCGATCGGTCAATAACTGTAAACTTTTTGTAAATTTAGATACTTTTTGAAATTTTGCGCTATATTAAAGAAGTAGGAGTTACACCAAATTTAATATAAGGAAAGTTCACCATGAACACAAATCGCCAAAACGTAAAAAAAATCGCTGAAACCCACCGCGCTAACATTCAAAAGCAACTGATGCACCGCATCGAAGTCGCTAGAGCCAGTGGCAATCAAGATTTGGTTCGGGTGCTTGAAGATGAGATGAGACAGCTTTAAGTCGCTGCCACTAAAATTAGCCCGTAGTTTGGTTGAGAGGGTTGCGCGAGAAATGCAGAATTCCCGCAACCTCTACCCGATAATTTTTCAATCCTCTCTTAGTTGGTAGAAAAAAACCCGGTTTCTTCAAGAAACCGGGTTTTTTATTGAACTCTTGGGTTCGCCGATGGGGATAAAAACTGTTGAGTTCAAAACTCAAAATTCAAAACTCAACAGTTTTTATATAGCGGTTCTAAAAAAAGTGAGGTATGCCCTATGCCCTATGCCCTATGCCCTATGCCCTATGCCCTATGCCCTATCCCCATGAGTACCTCATATGAAAGCTCGAAAGGCTATATATTATCTGCCTCCGACTACAACATTTTTGATTCGCAAATGGGGGCCGCCGACGCTGACAGCTAAACCGCTTTGGCCGCCTTTTCCGCAGCCGCCGTAGGCATAAACTGAGTCGTTGCCGATCGACTCTATATCCTTTAAAGTCTGAAATACGTTGCCGCTTAAGGTGACATCACTCACCGGTTCGGCCAATTTGCCGTTGCGAATCATGAAGCCTTCGGCTGCTGCAAAGGTAAACATTTCGCCGTTGGTTTGTCCTCCCAACATCCGTACTGCATAGACTCCTTCCTCAATGTCGCCCACCATTTCATCGAAAGAATGTGCGCCAGATTCGATCGCAGTATTAGTCATCCGCACCAACGGCATAAAAGTAGCGCTCAAAGCCCGAGCATTTCCCGTCGGAGCTTCCCCCATTTTGCCCGCAGTCTCGCGATTGTGCATTCTCGCTGCTAAAACTCCATTTTTAATTAAATGCTTGCACTGAGCAGGCACTCCTTCGTCGTCGTATTTGAGAGTTCCCGGCAATCCCGGCAATGTTGCGTCGTCAATTACGTTCAATTGTTCGATCGCCACAGGCTTGCCCAAAGTCAATAATTCCTGCATTTTCGGGTTTTCGTAAATGCCGTCAGCTTCCGACAAATGGCCGAAAGCTTCGTGAATAAATACCCCCGACAAATAAGGGTCTAAAATCACTGGATACTGGCCGCCTTTGACCGGTTTTGCTTCTAATTGGCCCACAGCTCGCACCGCCGCGCTCTTAACACGATCTTCAATATTTGTCAAGACATTGTAATCCGATCGCGAATGAATCGATTCAAACCCTTGACGGACGACACCGCCTTCCCCGCGGGCGATCGCCCCGAAGCGCCCCGTCACGTCCAAACGCTCTTGAGCAATGCAAGTGCCTTGAGAATTCACAAAATAAGTAATCCCGAATCGATCGCTGTAACCGGCCATTGTCGTCTGAATTCGCGGGTCGAAATCTAACAGCAATTGGTTGTAAGATTCGAGCAACTTGCGTTTTTCTGCTAGAGTAATCGATCGCGGATCGCGACCGAATTCCACCGCTACATAATCTTGAATCGGAGTGACATCTGCTAGTACAGTTTTTTCGCTACCTACCAAACGAGACTGCACGACAGCTTCTTCAATCCGGGCTTTTAATTCAGCCAAACCGTTAAATGTTACAAAACTCCAGCCGCCTTTGTGACAGGCGCGGATGCCGCCGGCTAGACTGAAACTGCGGTTGACTGCATCTAACTGAGGGCCGCGAAAACTAATGGCTGTTGACTCGCTTTGTTCGAGGCGAACTTCTAGATAATCTACTCGATCGCGGTAAGGTGCGATCGCTTCCATCAACTGTTCCTGCATCAAATTGCCCCTATGAATTATTTGCGCCCAGCGCTGACAAAAATTATTGCTAACCTTATTTTAGCCAACAAATCCCGTGTTTCGGGTGCGCGAGTCTGGAGAGTGGGAGAGGGGGAGAGGGAATTGGTGTCAACAAACACGTCAAATGTAATTCCAGTCTTCTGTCTGATGATTAATGCCAGATCCCCCCTAACCCCCCTTAGGTCGGGGGGGACAAGAAGCACTCAAAGTCCCCCTTCTTAAGGGGGATTTAGGGGGATCTGGCTTCGGCTGCGAACGAAAAATACAAAAGTTTTTGACCTTAAGTTGACACCAATGGGGAGAATGTGCGAGGAAATTGAAATAAACAATTGAGATGTACAACAGCTTAGAACACACAAAACTCGTGCAGAGTTGTGAAAAGCCACGTCTGCCGGAAATCTTGCATCGGCATAGGAAAATGAAACTAAAATAAATCTATCTAAAGACTTAAAAATATAGTTGAACTGCCGACAGATGGAATACTTTAAGCTGAAAAAATTCCAAATTTCACCGTATTTAGCAGCATTTTCGGCATTAGTAGCAATTTTGGTCGGAGTTGGCATTTTAGACCGATCGGAACAAGAGCGATTTTTGCAACACAACCGCGCTAGCACGATCGATCGGCTCAGCACAGTCCGCTCAAAGTTGGAAGGTTCTTTGAATTCCCGGCTATTTTTGATCCGGGGATTGGTAGCTGACATTTCCCACAACCCAGACATCACCGCAGCCGAGTTTGCAGCTACGGCGAGAATTCTGCTGGCACAGCAAACCGGCATTCGCAACATCACTTTAGTTAAAGGGACGACGATCGCTGATATTTATCCGAAGGATGGAAATGAAAAGGCGATCGGCGTTGACTTGATGACGCTACCCAAACAGCGGCAAATGGTCAAAGATGCGATCGACACCAGAAAAACTCTGCTTGCCGGGCCCGTGCAATTATTGGAGGGAGGCGTGGCCTTCATCAGCCGATCGCCAATTTTTCTGACCCCCCCCGACGCCGAGCCCGAAACAGGAGTTTACTGGGGGTTGATCGGTGTGATCCTCGAAAAAAATGTCCTGCTTGAGGAAGCGGGACTCAACGATCCCTCAGCCAAGGTGCAATACGCTGTCCGGGGGAAAGACGCGAAGGGAGTGTCAGGTGAGGTGTTTTTCGGCGACAACTCGATTTTTCAGAACAATCCGGTGGTGTTGGAAGTGATTTTGCCCAACGGTTCCTGGCAGTTGGCAGCAATTCCCGCAGGAGGATGGCCCGAGAATTCGCCACGGCGGGGGTGGTTGCTCTCAGGAGGTGGCTTGCTGGCAGTTTTGAGCGGGGTGGCGGTTTTTACGGGGATGTACGGCCTATCGATGCTGCGATCGAGCGAAGCTAAGTACCGACAACTGGTTGAGAACGCTAACAGCATGATTGTGCAGTTAGACAATGAAGGCAAGATTACTTTTTTTAATGAGTTTGCAGAAAATTTTTTCGGGTATTCACAAGCAGAAATTCTTGGCAAAAGTGCGATCGGCACAATTGTAGATCCGGCCACATTGTCGGAAAATCAGTTAGTCATAATGATTCGAGACTGTGTGGCACAGCCGGACAAATACTTCAAACACGAAAATGAAAACATCCGCCGCAATGGGGAAAAAGTCTGGATAACCTGGAGAAACAAACCTGTGGTCGATTCCAAAGGGCGATCGATCGGGCTGCTGTTCGTCGGTACAGACATTAGCGATCGCATCCTAGCAGAAGCCGCGCTGCAAGCGAGCGAATCTCGCTATCGGGCAATTATTGAAGACCAAACCGAACTTATTTGCCGTTTCTTGCCCAGCGGAGTTGTGACTTTTGTCAACGATGCCTACTGCCGCTATTTCAATAAATCGCGATCGGAGCTGATCGGCAATTCTTTTATGCCTTTGATTTGGGAAGAAGATAGAAACTTTTGCAGCGATATTTTCAATTCTTTAAGCCTACAAAATCCCGCTATTACCTGGGAACACCGCGTAATTCTCGACACGGGCGAAATTCGCTGGATACAGTGGACTGACAGAGCAACTTTTGACGATCGAGGTGCGGCGATCGAATACCAAGGAGTGGGGCGCGACATTAGCGATCGCAAACAAGCTGAACTCGCCCTGCAAGCTTCAGAAGCAGAATTGCGGGCATTGTTCGCTGCCATGAACGACGTAATTTTTGTGTTCGATATTGAGGGACGCTATCTAAAAGTTGCCCAGACAAATCCCGAACTTTTGTACAAGCCACCGACGGAAGTTATAGGTCAAAAAATTCACGATCTATTCGATCCAGAAACAGCAGAATTTTTTTTGGAGCAAATTACTATCGCTGTCTCTACTAATCAAACTTTGAATTGTGAATATCACCTGGAAATTGGCAGCGAACAAAAGTGGTTTGCTGCTACCATTTCGCCAATGAAAGACAACACGGCTTTGTGGATTGCCCGGGACATTACCGAGCGCAAGCAAGCTGAAAATTGGTTGACAGGTCAAAAACAAATTTTAGAAATGATTGCTCAGGACGCAACTCTTGGCGATACTTTAAATACTTTAATTAAAATTATCGAACAGCAATCTAAAAATGTCATGGGTTCGATTTTGATTCTAGCTCCAGACGGCAAACATTTGCTGCACGGAGCCGCGCCCAGTTTGCCAGAAAGTTATAATGCTGCTATTAATGGAGTAGCCATCGGCCCGAATGTCGGTTCTTGCGGCACTGCTGCCTATCGCTGCGAACAGGTGATCGTTACAGATATTGCCAGCGATCCTTTGTGGCAAGACTTTCGAGATTTAGCCTTGAGTTTTGGACTGAGAGCTTGCTGGTCTACTCCTATTGTCTCATCTGGGGGTCAAGTTTTGGGAACTTTTGGTATGTATTACGCCCAACCGCGCACTCCCCAAAATTTTGAGCTGCAATTGATAGAATCTGTCAGGCATTTAGCGGGAATTGCGATCGAGCGGAAACAGGCAGAAGAAAGTCTCAAACAGCTCAATGAAGAACTAGAAAATAGAGTCGAACAAAGAACTGCTCAATTGATGCAAACAGAAGAACGCTGGCAGTTAGCACTCAAAGGTAACAATGACGGCATTTGGGATTGGAACTTGCAAACAGGAGAAATATTTCTGTCCGATCGATTTAAAGAAATCACGGGATACGAACACATCCCCATGCTCGATTACTTTGACGAATGGAACAGAAACACGCATCCCGATGATTTAGATTTAGTAATGCAAGCTTTCCAAGACCATTTAGACAAAAAAACGCCGCATTACATCACCGAATACCGCTTGTGGTGCTACAACAGCACCTACAAATGGATACTCAGTCGCGGACAAGCTTTGTGGGATGCATCTGGAAAAGCTGTCCGCATTGTTGGTTCAATTACTGACATCACGGAGCGCAAAGAAGCAGAGGAAGCACTACAAAAAAGTGAAGCGAAATTCCAAAAAATGTCTGTAAATGTGCCGGGAGTAATTTATCAATGTTTGCTTGGTGGAGATGGTTATTTAAGTTTCCCTTACGTCAGTCCTGCTTCCCTAGAAATGTTTGAGCTAGAACCAGAAAGTCTTCGTAAAAATGCGGCTTTGCTAATAGATTTGGTTCATCCCGACGACCGCCAAGATTATAACGAATCTGTTGCTATTTCAGCGCAAACTTTGCAACCTTGGTACTGGGAAGGACGGTTCGTGCTGCCTTCAGGAAAAATTCACTGGTTTCAGTCAATTTCGCGTCCTGAAGCTAAAGCAAACGGCGATATTCTTTGGGACGGTATCACTATTGATATTACGAATCGCAAACAAGCTGAGTTAGCTTTGCAAGAGAGCCAGCAGTTTATTCAAAAAATTGCGGATGCTACTCCCGGCATTTTGTATCTTTATGACTTGGAAGAACAGCGAAATGTCTATGCTAATTCTTCTATGGGCACGCTTCTTGGCTATACATTTGATGAAATTAAAGCGATGGGTTCATCACTAATGACTCAGTTAATTAACCCCGAAGATTTGCCAAAAATTTTGGAATATCACGCGAGCTTTGCAGAAATTAAAGATGGCGAAATCAGGGAAATTGAGTACCGGATGCTGGCAGCAAACGGTGAATGGTTTTGGCTGCAAAGTCGGGATACTATTTTTAGCAGAAATTCTCAGGGTCAGTCAAAGGTAATAATTGGATTTGCCCAGGATATTACGATTCGGAAACAATCAGAGGAAGCTCTGCGACAAAGCGAGGCGCGAGAAAGAGAAAGAGCTACAGAGCTAGAGTCAGCGCTGCGGTCATTGCGCTCTGCTCAATCTCAACTCATTCAAACTGAAAAAATGTCTTCTTTGGGTCAATTAGTTGCAGGCATCGCCCACGAAGTTAATAATCCGGTTAACTTTATTCACGCTAACATTGCTTATCTACACCAGTATACTACACAGTTGCTGGATCTGGTGAATCTTTACGAACATGAGTATCCCGAACCTAATGCAAAAATTGTCGATCGCATTGCAGAGATTGATTTGGATTTCATGACTGAGGATCTAAGAAAACTTGTAGGTTCGATGCAGGTGGGAACCGATCGCATCCGGCAAATTGTGCTGTCGCTGAGAAATTTCTCGCGGCTGGACGAATCGGCAATGAAGCCTGTCGATATTCACGCGGGAATTAATAGCACTTTGTTGATTTTGCAGCATCGCTTAAAGAGTCACGATAGGCGCCCGGAAATTGAAGTAATTAAGGAGTTCGGGAAACTGCCACCGGTGGAGTGCTATGCCAGCCAACTAAATCAAGTGTTTATGAATATTATTGCTAATGGAATTGATGCTATTGAAGAACAATATCACAAGTTGTCAGTTCCAGAAGCAGCGACTAAGAGCGGCCGGATTGTGATTTGCACTGGTGTCACGGCCCAGGGCACTGTGAGGGTGGAAATTTCGGACAACGGTACGGGGATTCCGCAGGCGGTGATCGATCGCATTTTTAACCCGTTTTTTACGACAAAAGCTGTGGGGAAAGGTACTGGCTTGGGAATGTCGATCGCGCACTCGATTGTGGTAGAAAAGCACAAGGGCAAGATTGACTGTTTCTCCCAAGTCGGAGGCGGAACGACTTTTGCGATCGAAATCCCGATCGGCAAAACCTATCTGTAGGTTCCTTAGGTACGTTGTTGCGCTTCAGCGCTCTTTCATAGATCGTCGAAGAGCGCTGAAGCGCAACAACGTACCTTTATGTAATGTGACAGCGGGGAGCGAGAAGTGGCTAGCTGACGCACCCTACAAATCAGACTGTCAACTGTCAACTGTCAACTGTCAACTGTCAACTGTCAACTCTTCCGAATGCTATAGCGACTAAGATAGATTCACGCTGCTGAGAAAGCGGTGCTGCATGAAACCTTTAATTGTATAAAAACTGACATGATGGGATTAATCCTGGAAGCGATCGCAGCAATGGGACAGAATGTCCGCTGGATGTCTTGGAATTTGTTTTTAGGTTTAGTACCGCTGGCGTTGAGTTTTTGGCTCTTCCGCAAACCTCGATCGCGCTGGCTGCTGTGGGGTACGTGGGTTCTCCTGGGCGCTACTTTTTTGCCTAGCACGCGCCATGTTGTGTCCTATCTCAAGCACATTGTGCAAGATGTGGGTACAACTTACGTTTTGGGGGCGATCGCAATTACGCTAGCACTAATGGCTTTAGATATCTGGGTGCTGCGACAGCGCGGAGTTCGCTCTCTCCGCTGGTGGGGCGGTTTTTTCTGGTTTATCGCGTTTTTGCCCAATGCACCCTACGTTTTAACTGATATCATTCACCTGATCGAGCAGATTAAAGAGGGGAACTCGGTGTGGGTGGTGACATTGGCGCTGATTCCGCAGTATCTGGTGTTTATGTTGGCGGGATTTGAGGCCTATGTACTGTCGGTGATGGGTTTGGGTTACTATCTGAAGCAACAGGGTTGGGGTAGATTTATTCTGGCAACGGAGATAACTATACACGCACTTTCGGCGATCGGCATTTATTTAGGCCGATTTATCCGGTTCAACACTTGGGACATTCTGGCGAATCCCGATGCGTTGGTTAACACCGTCATGAATGATTTGATTGGTAAGCGTCCGGTTGTAGTAATGGCTGCAACATTTGTCGTTATTGCTGTTTTGTATTGGGTACTCAAGCAAGTTAGTTTGGGGATTAGCCACCGATTTTACTACAATCTATCGTCGTCGGAGTCGATCGGCGAAACCACCACTTCTCCCGATCCCATAGATTTAAGATTTTAGATTTACCCCACAACTAACCTACAAACTGTTTGCGTCTCCACGACTTAAATCGGAAAACAAATATTCCTCTGTGAGTGACATCATCTCCGGTAAAATAACCGCGATCTGGTTTGTAGTGAGGACTTTAGTCCTCTGATTTTCATGAGGACTAAAGTCCTCACTACAAACCAATTTAATTGTAGTCGTGACCGCGCACCTCATAGGAGACCAATCTCTTCCCTAAACTCCCAAATAAATTACTGCGACAATGGGGAATCAAACTTGATATGTTAGAACAGTTGAAGTAGTTTTGCAAACAGTAAAAATGAATCGATTTGACCGTCAGTTGTGGGAAAAATTTATTGCGATCGCTCAGCCTTACTTTTATCCTTTAGAGCCTGGAGGAGGCAGGGTTTTTCTGGGATTAGTAGCGCTGTTATTAATATTTCTGTTCGCTGCTATGTTTGTACTCGTTAGTGTTGTATGTTTGGGGGGTGCCGCTCTTTTTCCGGATTTTGTCAATAATATTGCTGCTGGGTTAGTTAGTTTGTTGCAGCAGATTATTGATTCCCCGACAATTATCATTGTTGCCTTGATGCTAATTATTCCTTTGAGCGCTTTTTGGTTTTTTAAAGGCAGATTGATAGCGCATTGGCAGTCGTGGTTTTTTTTAGCTTTATTGCTGTTATTGTCCCTGTCCGTAAGCGGTTTGAATGTAATCATTAGTTACGTCAGTAACTTTTTCAATACAGCACTGGCAAAAAAAGACCAGCTCAATTATTGGAAGTATCTTTTTGTCTATGCAGGGGTTTTTGCAGTCGGCACTCCCATTGTGGTAATTTACGGCTACATCCAAGATAAATTGAGTCTCTACTGGCGACAGTGGATGACAAATAAGTTCCTGGACAAGTATTTTAAGAATCGGGCTTATTACGAAATAAATTCACACAAGGAAATCGACAATCCCGACCAAAGAATTTCTGAAGATGTCAAATCGTTTACTCGTACAAGTTTGACATTTATGCTGGCGCTCCTGAGTTCAATAGTTAATATCATATCTTTCACGGGTATCCTGTGGTCAATCTCGAAACAACTTTCAATTTTCCTGATTGTCTATGCTATGTTGGGGACGACCGCCAGTCTGATTTTTGGTCAAAAATTAGTGCCTCTGAATTTCGAGCAACTTAAACAAGAAGCTAATTTCCGCTACGGACTGGTTCACATTCGCGACAATGCTGAATCCATTGCCTTTTATGGAGGGGAAGAGCGAGAATCGATCCAAATAAAGCAGCGGTTCGTGGAAGTATTCCGCAATTTTAATTTGCTAATTGGCTGGCAGCGAAATTTGGATTATTTTACAACTGGATATGGGTATGCTGTGGTGATTATTCCGGCTTTGTTTCTCGCTCCTGCTTATTTTGCCGACACAACCGATACGATTCAGTTTGGAGACATCACTCAGGCGGGTTTTGCTTTCCGTCAGGTTTTAGCCGCTTTTTCACTGATTGTCAGTCGCATTGAACCCCTTAGTTCTTTTGCAGCTAGTATCAATCGTTTAACTGTATTTACAGATACTTTGGAAGCAAAAAAGGCGGTATCTCGTGCCGGAGGAACTACTATAGATGTCGTAGTAGATTCTCAGTTGATGCTGAAACAGGTTACTTTAGATACTCCGAAGCATCAAAAGACTTTGATTAAGGATTTGTCGGTAGCGGTGTCGCCGGGAGAAGGACTGTTAATTGTCGGTGAAAGCGGTTCTGGGAAGAGTTCTTTGCTGCGGGCTATTGCGGGTTTGTGGGACTCGGGAACGGGTCGTCTGGCGCGGCCGGAATTGGGAGAAATGCTGTTTTTGCCGCAGCGTCCTTATCTGATTTTGGGCAATTTGCGATCGCAACTTCTCTATCCCAATACCAGCAGCAAGGTTGATGAGGAACAATTGCGCTGTGTTTTGGCATTAGTCAACTTAGCAGATTTGCCGGACAGATTGGGCGGTTTTGATGAGGCTTTAGATTGGGTCGAGATTTTGTCCCTGGGAGAACAGCAGCGTTTAGCTTTTGCCAGATTGTTGTTGACGAAACCGCGATATGCTATTTTGGATGAGGCTACAAGTGCTTTGGATTTGAAGAACGAGCAACTTTTATACGAACAGTTGCAAGCAACTAAAACTACATTTGTGAGTGTGGGCCACCGATTGAGTTTGTTGAAATATCACCAGCAGGTTTTGGAACTTTTGGGTGATGGGAGTTGGCGACTGCTTTCGACCGAAAAATACCGCGATAGTACGAAGGTTTTTGGCTGATACAGCGCTGGTTTCAAAAATTGTGAATTTACTCGTTTTTTAGTTTTTGGTTCGTGCTGGGTGGCGGTACGGTTGGAGATTTATCGCGCAGGTGCTACAGATTAATCGCTCATCGCCTTGCCTCCACCCTACAAAATTTCGACGCTTGGTTGCATTCTTTTTTTGAAGTGGTATCAAAATGGATAATTTGGGTATTGTAAAACTTCATTCAGTTTGTAAGCATAAGTAATCAAGCATGGTATTATGTGGTCAGGAGGTTGAGAATGCAGCTAACAGAACGTCACATCATT